>CAZOOH010000107.1:0-7085 GCA_964581375.1 uncultured Muribaculaceae bacterium | reverse complement strand
ATTTTACTGACAAACAAGTATCAATCATTAGAAGATGCAAAAGAAATTTTAGGAGACGTAGCAAACATAAGCAGACTATTCATTGATTTTCAGGAACATCTTTACAAATTGAAAGTTGCATAATGTCTGGAATGTTAAACAAACAGCCCTCCCTTCACAGCCACACACATTGCCAAGTCACACAAAAAGTTAACAGTGCGACAAAAACTTAATAAAATGTGTATTTGCCCTAAGGCACGGCATATAGGAAAGTGCTTCGAAAAACCAAACGTTTCATACTGTGCCAAGAAGCCTCAAAACCCCCAAATACCACAAATTTCCTTCCAACATCGTCCCTCAAAAAAATATCGAAATAAAAGTTAAATCAAATTTTAACACATTTTTATGAAAATACTCCCGATTCTAATTATAGCTCTTTTTATATCACAATCATGTAGTAATCAGACAGACAAGAATAGTGTTGAATTCTTTCTAGACAATACCATTCAAGTTGATTCATTAAATGTTCCCATCAATAAAACCCAAGCCTATTATCCAATAAAATTATTTACAGACACTACAATTTATGTCGGTTTTGATACCTCTTCTGTAGAATGGTATTCAAAACATCTTTTTGCCATGGGAGAACCTCTGATATTTAATAAGAAACAGAATAAATCAATTTACAGATTTCTCTGGTTGAGAACATTTCATAATCCTATTGCAATTAGAATTGAAAAACAATTAGATATATACAAATTGACATGGAAGCTTTGTGACGGAGCCGGAGGCTATGACCCCGGGAAATTAATTATTAATAAAACAAAGACAATAGATAAGAAATCATGGGATAAGTTTAACAACCTGTTATCGAAGGCAGATTTTTGGAACTTAAATACAATTGAAGTTGAGATACCTGGCAATGATGGTTCCCAATGGATACTTGAGGGTACAGATAAGCACAATTACCATATTGTTGACAGATGGTCTCCAAAGGGAGGAAATTTCTATGAATGTTGCAATTTTCTAATAAACTTAACTGATTTAAAAATTTATATTAACGATAAATATTAACCATCTCCGCACAATCCAAGCAACCCCATCTGCAACCCGATAATTAACAACTCATTCAAATTTGAGGCTCGCCACAAGTTAAAATACGGCTCAAATTTTCAACAATTTGACCCGGAATGTCAAAACATGTGAGCCGCTTCTTCAAGACAAAACATGCCAAACAAACTGAAAAAAGTGCTATCAAACTATATATTAATAAAAGACTTCACTTATCTTTAGGGTATAAAACACCAAATATGGTATTTGAAAGTGTAGCATAAAATAATTTTTAACCCGTAGCCCCATCTATTAGGACAATACAACAATGACAGCCAAATTCGATGAGTTGTCGGGCTCCTAAAACAGCCACTCGTTGTATAATCCAACCAAATGTAGAGTAATTACAACAAAGAGTAGCGGCAATTGTAATAATCGGTGAGATTTATCAAAATACCTTTGTTCCATCATAAATAAACAAAAATCATTATGTCGGAAACAAAAAAAATTGGCAATAAAATTGCCGAAGCAAGAAAGAGAATAAATATTTCTCAAGCCGAATTGGCACAACGTATGTTTGTAAGCTCACAAGCAGTAGGAAAATGGGAGCGAGGCGAGTCAATGCCCGATATTACAGCATTCAATAGACTTGCAGATATTTTAGGCGTTGATTTAAACTATTTTTCCGAAAAATTTCAATCCATTTCAGAGGGACAAAATTCAACTTTATTGAAACAAAGCAGAGTTGAAAATGAAGTTTCGGACGAGGCAGATACTCCATACCGTAATATGTCAAGATTAAACCTTACAGATTGCGACTTTTCCGGATTGAAAAACCTGAATAAGAAGCTAAGTTCGTCGAACATGAAGGATTGTAAGTTTAAAGAATCCGAAATGGCCGATTTACTCTTGAAAAACAACAACATTGTCGGTTGTGATTTTTCAAATTCCGACATGAGTCGTAGTAAGATTCAAAGCTCAAATCTGGCCGGAAATACATTTGCCGGGTGCTCATTATTAAATACACAAATTTCGGGGAGTTATATTTCGGGATGTGACTTAGATGACGCCGACCTTACAGGAGTGGTATTCAAAAACGGGGGATTTGAAAACAACACATTGAATAACACACTATTCAAAAGAACTATTTTCAAAAATTCCCAAATAATTAACACCCTTTTTGAAGGCACGATAGAAGAGTGTTCTTTTGAAAATTGCATCTTTACCAAAGTTGTATTTAAAAATGCATCGTTATTAAACACCTTCTTCAAGAATAACAGAAAGCTAAATAAGGTTCAATTTATTGACTGTACAGTCGACAGAATTACCTACGCGTTCCTCAAAAACAACCTGGCAGATTTATCTGGCGTAACTCTATTGCCTTAAGAATTCAACCCCCCAATTAGTGTCTGAACCCCTAAATGGAGGACAGTGTCTCTTCAGACAAATTTAATCAATTGACCTACTCCTATTTTTCGGACAGTTTAAAAGTGGGAACTCAGGAACCCACACAGTAATACCAAGAGATGCCCACAATGCAATCTCCCCATAGGTTTAAAACCAAAGAGCCGTGTGACAGGAGACCAACAAGCACGGTTCTGTGAGAGGCTGGATTTGAATTTTGCTGTTTCGAATGGAATAATTGAAAAGATTGGAGATAACTCCACTTTGACGCAGTTTGGTGTAACGTTCTAATAAACAGCCTGTTCCAAAACGTATTTTCCATTTTTTCTCAAAATCAAATTTGCAACACGCAGCATCCCAATTAGTTGCATCAAACTGCGTCAAAGTGTCCCCGCCAAAAGTGTCCCCGCCAATGTGCCCACCAATGCGTCCCCGCAAGTAACACTTTTGTTTTCATTTAACCCCACAAAACAACATCTGCTAATATCTAACTGTCAGTTTTTTGCAGGTTTTACAGGCCTTCGCGCAAATTAAAACAGTATAATTAAAATTTCTCTTCAAGAAAAATTGCAACTTCGCCCTATATTAGTATATCTTTTTAACCTAAATTATTATATTTGAGCCAGTAGGGTATTATGACTGTGAGGTAGTTTCGACATCTTTTAATCGAAAATTATGAAAAAATTGCATTTAACACTATCCATTTTGACACTTTTAACACTTCTGTACAGTTGCACTAAAGAGGTCATAAAAGCAGATGAGCCTGACCCTGTAAAAGAAATTATCAAAATTCCAGACGGTACTTATGTAGGCGAATTTTCAGTGCAATACCCGGGAAACATCTCAAAATTTGGCAATGTAACAGTAGTCTTTAATGGTAGTGCATTTTATAAATACAACCTCGAAAAGGTAGCAGCAACCACCAACTAACCCCACCTCATGACAAATATGATCTTCTCTGCCATTCTTGCGTGCTTTTCAATCCTCCCTGTCCCAAAGGATTACAACACCTTATATTACAACGCCAATTGGGAAGTGACCTCGAAAAAATTCGCGACATATTATCGCAACTCAGGCTTCGACAACGACAAAATGGGGTTTGACAGTTTAGTTACCGACTATTATATGAATGGCGAAATTCAAATGACCGGCTGTTACAATAAAGGACAAAAAGAGGGGGAATTCATTTACTATTTCCCCGGCGGGCAGATATCATTAAAATCGGAGTACCGAAACAACCAAAGAACAGGTAACTGGATTGAATATTTTAAAAACGGAAAAGTAAAGAGAGAGGTAAGGTATGACAAAAACAAAGAGTATCTGCTTCAATACAGGGATAGTACAGGAACTTCGCTTCTCACAAATAACTCCTGCAAATACCGGCTTATATACACAAAGGACAACAAATACAGCGCTGTAGGTGAGTTTGTACCGCTAAGTAATTCAGAGAATTATGATGTGTCAGGGGAGATTGTCGACGGACTTAAAGAGGGCACATGGAGAGTTAAAAAGAATAACGTACAGTTTTCAAAAGTACAATATAAGAACGGCACTTTTTTAAAAGGCAGTTTAACAGTTGATGAAATTATTTTTAAGATGTCCAATGACGACATTACTTTTTTGATAGTTGAACCGCAGAAGATTAAAATTACAGAGAAGTTCTTTATGGAAAATGGTCAGTTGATACCGGGAAATTATCTGATTGACGCTATAGACAAGAATATGGATAAGAATCAGAAGAAAGCCGAGCTTGAAGACCGAAAAGAACTCATAAGTTATTTTAAAAGGAATTTCTCGAGGTACACCATGAATTCAAAGGATACGATACAAATTTCGGTAAAAGTGAATGTAGATAACCAAGGCAGATTATCTTTATTGTCGATAACCCCGAAAGTGGCAACAGTTTTTCAAAAGGAGGTCGAGAGAGTAATAAACAGTGTCGCCTTTCTAAAACAAGAGCATAATCAAGTACTTGAGTTTGAATATAGGATAATCTGCATTGATGAATTAGAATATAAAAAATAACTTCCTAAAAACCACTTTGACGCAGTTTGATGCAACAAGCTGATTTACTTGTTATTGCAAATTTGATTTTGAGAAAAATTTGAAAATTCGTTTTGAAACAGGCTGTTTATTAGAACGTTGCATCAAACTGCGTCAAAGTGGTTTTTCAAAGTGGTTTTTCCCGCAAAGTGTTTTCCATCCTCCCCACCGCTCATCATCTTTTATAACCGCTAATCATTTATTTAATAAATTAATGATTTTGTGTATTTACTTTAAACAATTTCAAGTTGTTAATTTCAAGTCGTTTATAAGTAAAATTAAATTCATAAAAAGATGGAAAGTATAAAAAGGGTTGCAATTATTGTTCTGTTGGTAACAGGAATCAGTACGGGCGCATCTGCCCAAAAAATTGATTTTTCGGCTTATTTGGCACCAAGTGGCGGTGTTCATACAGCTACCTCCTCCGTCGTCGATAAGAGCGGCAATATTTTTGTCGCGGGTGGAACAAGAGAGGGACTTAAAGTCACCGATGACGCATTTCAAAAAAACTATAAAGGGTGTACGGCAGATGATGTTACAGGGGGCGATGCATTTTTAATGAAGTTATCGCCTCAGGGAGATTTATTATACTCCACGTATATTGGGGGAACGGGCTCTGAAAATTACTGTTTAAAGTTGACTCTTGACGATTCCGGAAACGTTTATGTGGGGTTTACAACCGATTCACACGATCTGCCGGTTTCTAAAAATGCTTACCAGAAATCAATAAAAGGAGAGAGTGATCATTATATCATAAAATTTTCGAACGACTGCAGATATATCGCCTCCACGTATATGGGAGGGTCAGAAGGGGATCACTGGACCTCGCTTGAAGTTAATAATAACTTGTTGTATTTATTCGGAAAGACTACTTCAAAAGATTTTCCCGTAACAAAAAATGCATTTCAAAAAGAGTATGATAACTCATTTATTCCTGAAGCCAATCAATCATGGATGTCGGGAGATATAACAATTACATCACTCTCGCTTAATCTTGATAAAATCATCAGTTCTACATATTTAGGTGGGAAATCGTTAGATTATGTCCGATCTTATGCCTTCAATACAAATGGAAAAATTTTATTAGCAGGGGCAACCTATTCCGACAATTTCCCAACCACTGCAAACTCTTATCAAAACAAGCTGAAAGGAGTTCAGGATGGATTTTTTACGGTTCTCGATAAAAATCTCTCAAAGCTCGAATATTCAACATACATAGGAGGCGATTCGACGGATCAGATGAGTGCGGTACTGATTGATGATAAGGAGAGTGTAATTCTGGCAGGAGAGACAAAATCTCCCGATTTCCCGGTAACTGCAGATGCAATGACCGGAAAGTACGCCGGAGGTAATACTGACGGATTTTTAATGAAATTCAATATTAAACTGAATAAACCCGTATACTCAACATTTATAGGAGGTTCAAGAACCGATAACCTGAGATTCATTGCCAAAACGAATCAAAATACTTATCTGTTTGTGGGGTTATCTGCTTCAAAGAACTTCCCGATAACCAAAGACGCACTTTACCCCTCTATAGCCGGAGGATTAGATTTATTTATATTGGTTTTAGATAAAACGCTGAAAAACATTGAATATTCAACATTTGGCGGGGGTGTAAAACAGAGAGTTATGGATCCGTGTGTTACTTATTCAAAAGAGGGAAATTTGATTATTGCATCTATGTGTGTTTCACCTGATTTTCCGGCAACAATTAAATTTGCAAATCCTGATGATACATGGACTAACTGTATTTGGAAGTTTGACATGAATCGAAGTCCCAATAAAAATGATTAAACATATCTTAACAATTGCATCTGTTATACTGTGTATTAATCCCGTATTTTCGCAAGATATAAGTCAAGTAAACCCGCAAATAATTAATGAAGTATGGGATGCTGCCTGGATAACGCATCCCGATATCAGCGGCAGCGAGGAAGGGCTCTATCTGTTTCGTAAAATACTGGAAATAAATGAGGTGCCGAATAAGTTTGTTGTAAATATTTCGGCAGATAACCGATATAAGTTCTACGTGAATGGTATGTTTGTTTGCAATGGACCTGTTCGCGGAACATTAATGAACTGGTATTTTGAGAATATTGATATTGCTCCATTTTTAATAAAAGGGAAAAACTCAGTCAGTGCAATAGTTTGGAATTTTGGGTTCAATTAGTCTCTTGCCCAGGTTTCATTTCGGACAGGATTTATCATTCAGGGCAATTCCGGGGCAGAAAAGATCATTAATTCTAATAATACCTGGAAAGTATCTAAAGATGAGGCATATTCCTTTTTTTCTATCGATGATCTGTTTGCATTTCTTGCCGGTCCTGCAGAACAATTTGATAGTAAAAATCACCCGTGGGATTGGGTGGATACAAATTTTAACGACGCTAAGTGGCAGAATGTTAGAGAAATGCAGAATGGAGTTCCTTTCAGGGGAATGAACAAGGAGGGTCTCCCTGATTATATCCTCACTCCGAGAGAGATTCCACTTATGGAGTATAAAAAACAGAGATTAAAAGAGATAATATAAAATATTCGGTATTACTGACCCTCTGAGTATGTGGGAAGTAGGATTGAACTAATAAACGGGCTCAACATTTTGGAGG
>CAZOOH010000106.1:0-7123 GCA_964581375.1 uncultured Muribaculaceae bacterium | reverse complement strand
GATCCTTTAACAATACAGCCTCTTGCCTTTTCATAACAAATTCCCGTTTTCGATCTCAAATGAGGAGTTTTTACCTCCAACCAATTTCAAAATAGAATGAATACGTACTTTATTACTGTCGGTAATAAATATCTGCCCGAAAGCATCACTTGCAACCAGATTCAACAAGAATTCAACCCTCTGCATATCAAGCTTGTCGAAGACATCATCTAAAAGAAGTATCGGTGGTTTCGAGTAAATTTTTGCCATTATCTCAAACTGAGCCAGCTTAAGAGCCAGCAAAAAAGTCTTCTGTTGCCCTTGAGAACCGAACTTCCTGATCAAATAACCCTCCATAGTAAAAAGAATGTCGTCCCTTTGAATTCCGGCAGATGTATATTTTAACATTTTGTCTCTTTCATAACACTCCTCCAGAATATCCAAAAGAGAACCATTCTCAAGATCCGATTTATATTCTACCGCAATACTCTCTTTGCCTCCAGAAAGTTTTGTATAATACTCCGAAGCAACAGGAAGCAAGTCTCTGCAGAACTCCCCTCTCTTAGAATGGATATAACCTGCAAACTCAGACATCTGCTCAGAAATAGTCATTAAAAGATCTCTTTGAACATTCGGCAGTTTTAGAAGTTTATTTCTTTGAAATAATAACTGATTATAATTCTGTAATTTACGCAAATAATCTTTATCGACTTGAGATAGAATGGAATTTAGGAATCGCCTTCTCTCCTCTCCCGAATCATTAATGAGTGCATTGTCGGAAGGAGATACCATTACGACAGGAATTAATCCCAAATGGTCAGAAAATCGCTGATAAAGTTTTGAATTTCGTTTGATATGTTTTTCGCCCGATCTGGTAAGGTTAGCAGATATATGCTCCTCAGAATTATCTTCTCTTGAATAAATTCCGTTCAATACGGCGAAATCGCTTTCATGGTTGATTACAGAATGGTCGTTTCCTGCAAAATAGCTTTTAGTTACCGATAAATAATAGACAGCATCGAGCAGATTTGTCTTCCCCGATCCGTTATTACCCGAAATGCAATTTATTTTTGGAGAGAAATCAAGCCTGAGCTCTTTAAGATTTTTAAAATTAGAAATTGTTAAATTCTTAAGGTACATTATTTATGCATTATGGAACAAAGTTACGATATTTATCGCTCAAAACTTTGAGATTCCACAAAATATTGTAATTTTGCACTCCTCAAAAATTGAAGAAAATGGCAAAAAACGTAAAAAATCACAATGCGGAAGAGAGCGTAGAAAGCGCAATCACAACAACTGAACATTTTATAGAGAAATACAAGAACCATATATTATACGGTGTTCTTGCCGTAATAGTGATTGTCGGACTTAGTCTGGCTTATCAAAATTTTTACCGCAAACCGAGAATAAAAGAGGCTTTGGCGCAAACATTCGTTGCCGAGCAATATTTCAGAACCGATTCATTTGCAAAAGCGCTTAACGGCGATGGAAATGCATTAGGATTCAAGCAGATAATTGATGATTACGGTAAACTTGCAGGCAAAGCAGTATATTTTTATGCCGGAACTTGTGAGTTGAATCTCGGTAACTACGAGAGCTCAATCAAATATTTCAAAAAATACAACTCAAAAGATCCTATTTTACAGGCACGTGCAATCTGCTGTATTGGTGATGCTTATGCAGGTCTTAAGGATTTGAAAAAATCCGTTGAATATTATATTCAAGCTGCAGAGTACAACGACAATCCATTGGCAGCAGGATATCTGCTTAAAGCCGGTATTATTTACGAAGAGCTTGGCGATAAAGCTAAAGCACTTGAAAGCTACCAAACAATCAAAGACAAATACTCTCAAACTATCGAGGGTTACGAAATTGATAAATACATAGCAAGAATTCAACAATAATCGTATGGGAAGGGCTTTTGAATTTCGCAAAGAGAGAAAATTTAAACGCTGGGGCAATATGTCCCGTGTTTTTACCAGAATTGGGAAGGAGATTACAATGGCTGCCAAAGCAGGAGGCCCTGATCCCGATAACAATCCCCGTCTTCGTGCATTAATCTCAACCGCAAGGTCTGAGAATATGCCAAAAGACAATGTCGAAAGAGCTATTAAAAGAGCTGTTGAAAAAGACATGTCCGATTATAAGGAGATTGTTTATGAGGGTTACGGTCCTCACGGTATTGCATTCCTTGTAGAAACTGCTACAGATAACCCAACCAGGACAGTAGCCAATATCAGAAGTTACTTCAATAAGTTCGGAGGTTCACTTGGAACTTCGGGAAGTGTAGAGTTTATGTTTGAAAAAAAATGTGTCTTCAAAATAAAATCTACCCAACAGCTTAATCTTGAAGATTTAGAATTTGAACTTATTGACTTTGGTGCCGAAGAGGTCTTTGCCGATGAAGACTCTGTTGTTATTTACGGAACATTTGAATCGTACGGCCATATTCAGAAATTTATAGAAGAGAAAGGTTTTGAACTCGTTTCGGGATCTTTCGAAAGAATACCAAACACCGAGCTTAAAGAGCTCCCCGAAGATCAAAAAGCTGAACTCGAAAAACTGATAGAACGTTTTGAAAATGACGATGATGTCCAAAACGTGTATCACTTAATGGCTTTGTAAAAACATGGTGGCTGAAACTCTCAGCCACATTTTTTTTAAGGGTACTATAATTTATTTTTTACCTTTGCAGGATACATTTTTTATTTTACCAAATACAATTTATCATGAAACTGTCGCATATCGAACACATCGGAATTGCAGTAAAATCACTTGAAACTGCCATTCCTTTCTATGAAGAGATGCTTGGCCTTAAATGCTACGCTGTGGAAGAAGTTACCGATCAAAAGGTTAAAACTGCTTTTTTCAAAGTGGGTCAAACTAAAATTGAATTACTTGAAAGTACCGATCCGGAAGGACCAATCGGAAAATTTTTAGAGAAAAAGGGCGAGGGCGTTCACCACATTGCCTTCTCAACTGAAGACGGAGTTCAAATTTCACTAGACGAACTGGCAGAAAAAGGCGTTCAGTTAATTGACAAAACTCCTCGCAAAGGAGCCGAAGGACTGAACATTGCTTTCCTTCATCCAAAATCGACTATGGGAGTTCTTACCGAACTTTGTGAAGATCCTAGTAAATAATATTTATAACATACAGAAGATGAGTCATCAACAAGATCAAGTAAAATCGCTTATTCAACTAAGAGAAAAAGCGCGTTTAGGAGGCGGTCAAAAAAGAATTGACGCTCAGCACCAAAAAGGTAAATATACTGCCAGAGAGAGAATCGCTATGTTATTGGATGAGGGCAGTTTCGAAGAGTTCGATATGTTCGTAACTCACCGTTGCACCAACTTCGGAATGGATAAAGAGACTATTCTCGGAGACGGTGTTGTTACAGGTTACGGTACAATTGCCGGCAGACTTGTTTACATTTTTGCTCAAGACTTTACAGTATTCGGAGGTTCACTTTCGGAGACTTTTGCCTTGAAGATTTGTAAAATTATGGATCAGGCTATGAAAATGGGAGCACCGGTTATTGGAATCAATGACTCAGGTGGAGCAAGAATCCAGGAGGGTGTTAACTCACTTGCGGGATTCGCAGAAATCTTCCAAAGAAACATTCTTGCATCCGGGGTAATTCCTCAGATATCTGCAATCTTTGGCCCTTGTGCAGGAGGTTCTGTTTATTCACCTGCACTTACCGACTTTAATATTATGACTAAAGGTACAAGTTACATGTTCCTTACCGGTCCTAAAGTTGTTAAAACAGTTACAGGAGAAGATGTTACTCAGGAAGAATTAGGCGGTGCAAGTGTTCATGCTTCAAGAAGCGGTGTAGTTCACTTTGCTGTTGAAACCGAAGAAGAGGGTCTACAGGCAATTAAAGATTTATTGAGCTTTATTCCTCAAAATAATCTTGAGGAGGCACCTATTTTCCAGACAGGTGACCCGATTGACCGTCTTGATGATCATTTGAACGAAATTATTCCGGATAGTCCTAACAAACCTTATGATATGTATGAGGTTATCGGAACTATCGTTGACGAAGGTCGTTTCCTTGAGGTTCATAAAGATTACGCAAAAAATATCATAATCGGTTTTGCACGTTTCAACGGAAGTTCTGTTGGTATCGTTGCCAACCAACCGAAAGTACTTGCAGGTGTATTAGATATTAATGCTTCAAGAAAAGCTGCAAGATTTGTTCGCTTCTGCGACGCTTTTAATATTCCATTGGTTACATTGGTAGATGTACCGGGATTCTTACCGGGTACTCAACAGGAGTATGGTGCAGTTATTCTTCACGGTGCTAAATTGCTTTACGCTTATGGAGAAGCTACTGTTCCTAAAGTTACTGTTACACTTAGAAAAGCATACGGTGGCGCTTACATCGTTATGAGCAGTAAACACCTTCGCGGCGATATCAATTACGCATGGCCATCTGCCGAAATCGCAGTTATGGGCCCTTCAGGTGCTATCGAAGTTCTTTACAGCAAAGAGGTTGCAGCTGCCGAAGATCCTGCGAAGTTGGCTGCCGAGAAAGAGAACGAATACAGAGAACTGTTTGCAAACCCTTACAATGCAGCTAAATATGGCTATATCGATGATGTAATCGAGCCAAGAAACACTAGGTTCCGTATTATTAAGGCACTTCAACAATTAGCTACTAAAAAGCTGACAAATCCTGCTAAAAAGCATGATAACCTTCCACTATAAATCATAACAGAGATGAAGAGTATATCAAAATTATTTTTAATACTGCTGTTGTCTGTTGTGAGTATCGGATCGTTTGCTCAAAGTCAGGGCGATATGAGAATCAATGAGTTTCTCATTACCAACACCGACGATTTTGAGGACGATTATGGACACAAGCATGGATGGATTGAACTTTTCAATCCCTCTTACGGTACGGTAAACATTGGAGGATGTTTTCTCACTAATGACCCTAATAATCTTAAAAAATATGTAATTCCCAAGGGAGACGTTACAACCAAAATAGCTCCTCGCCAGTATACAATTTTTTGGGCCGACAATCAACCATTCAGGGGTACTTACCATATAAATTTCACTTTGGCTGAGTCAAATGAAATCTTGTTGGTAGGAAGCGACGGAAAAACTATCATTGACAGAATTAAAATTCCACATAACCAACTAGATACCAATGTTTCTTACGGCAGGATTGTTGACGGTGTGGGAAGTAATAACGGCGATGGTACCGGTTGGGGTGTTCTTGACAGAACATCTGCAAAAAATACAAATATTGGTATTGAGGCCGAACCAGCTCATGTTATTATCAAAAGGATTGACCCTTTTGGTATTATTATGGCATTTACAGCTATGTCTGTAGTATTTTTAGCTCTTATACTTTTATATCTTTCATTTAAGTATATGGGTAAAAATGCAATCAAAAAAGCTAAGCAAAAACTTGATATAGAGCCTTCACAAACTGTTGGCGACGATCATGAGCAAAGTGCCGAACAACTTGCGGCTATATCGCTTGCGCTTGATCTCTATTTCAGAGAAAATGAAGTTCACGATATTGAGCATACAATTCTTACAAGAAACGAGATGCCAAAAAATTACTCTCCGTGGAGTTCAAAAATTTATACTTTAAGAGAGACACCTGTAAAAAAGTAAAAAATTTAAGTTATGAAAGAATATAAATTTAAAATTAACGGCAGTGAATATGTTGTAAACGTTGCCGACGTGGAAAATAGCACAGCAGAAGTTGAAGTTAACGGTATAAATTTCACAGTTGAAATTGACACTCCTATAAAGAAATCAACGCCTTCAGTTCCAAAAGTGAGTCAAACTACTCACAGTTACCAACAGACAATAGCAAAACCTACTGCTCCGGTATCTGCCGCACCGGCAGAAAAAGTAGCTGCGGGTGAAGTAGCAGTTAAATCGCCTCTTCCGGGAGTTATTTTGGAAATCAATGTTAAGGAGGGTGATGATGTTAAGAAAGGTCAAAAACTTCTTACTCTTGAAGCGATGAAAATGGAGAATGTAATTGAAGCCAGCAAAGACGGAAAAGTTGTTGCCATTAAAACCAATAAAGGGGACTCTGTACTTGAGGGTGCCACTTTAGTAATCATCGGATAATATGGAAAGCAAAGGTTTATTTACATTACTTGGAGAGAACCTGCAACAATTCTATCAGTATACCGGATTTGCAAACGCAACTTTCGGACATATACTAATGATATTGATTGGTCTTATCTTCATTTACTTAGCCATAAAGAAGGATTGGGAACCTCTATTATTGGTACCTATCGGTTTTGGTATGATTGTCGGCAATATTCCGATTTTCAGCGGTTTGAGTATTGGAGTATACGAACAAGGTTCGGTATTGAACATCCTTTATCAGGGAGTATTACAAGGTTGGTATCCGCCATTAATCTTCTTGGGTATTGGAGCTATGACAGATTTTTCGGCACTTATTTCCAATCCAAAATTACTTTTAATTGGTGCTGCCGCTCAATTGGGTATTTTCGGAGCATATTCAATAGCTCTTGCACTAGGATTTTCTGCTGCTGAAGCAGGAGCGATAGGTATAATCGGCGGTGCAGATGGTCCTACGGCTATCTTCCTGTCATCTAAACTTGCACCGGATTTATTGGGAGCAATTGCTGTGTCGGCATATTCATATATGGCATTGGTTCCTGTTATTCAACCTCCGGTTATGAAGCTTCTCACAACAAATAAAGAGAGACTTATTCGTATGAAACCGCCAAGAGCAGTTTCTCAAAACGAAAAGAGGGTCTTCCCAATAGTAGGTTTTTTATTGACAGCATTTATAGTTCCTTCGGGATTGCCACTGCTCGGAATGTTGTTCTTCGGAAACCTTCTTAAGGAGAGCGGAGTAACAAAGCGGTTAGCAGAAACTGCAAGAGGACCGCTAATCGACGTAATTACCATTCTAATCGGTTTGACAGTAGGAGCATCTACTCAGGCAGATAAGTTTTTACAACTTAAGTCAGTGTATATCTTTGGATTAGGAGCGTTATCTTTCGTTATAGCAACTTTCGGAGGAGTGATGTTCGTGAAAATAATTAATTTATTCTTAAAAGAGGGAAATAAGATAAATCCATTGATTGGTAATGCCGGTGTCTCGGCAGTCCCTGACTCAGCAAGGGTC
>CAZOOH010000105.1:1604-7169 GCA_964581375.1 uncultured Muribaculaceae bacterium | reverse complement strand
CTTATTGCAATGAATTTTAATTCAAAAATTGACCTTAATAACTACACTAGTATTAAGTTAACCTCTGATAGAAGTTTCTCTTTTGGTGCCGGATATTCTTCAAAGAGAGCAAGTATTGAATTTCGTTATTATGCACCTCGAAATATGTTAAGTAATTATGTTTATTGGAGTACTGATTACACTCGGTTTTCATTGATTTTAGGTTATAAAATATATTCTAAGATTCGCTGATTTTCATCGAAACAAATAGCTCGAGCACTCATAAAGTAAAAACTCAATTAATTTACATTTGACATGAACCCGACAACAATCTTAAGGCCATTACAAGAGAGTGATTTAGAGAGGTTAACTCAATTGGCCAACAACCGAAAAGTCTCTATCAATCTGCGCGACGGATTCCCGTTCCCCTACTCTATTGAAGATGCGAAAAGGTTTAAGTCGATGGTTGACGGGCATGCAACATTAAAACTATTTGCCATCGAGTATTGCGGCGAGTATGTGGGGAATATCAGTTTGTCGGTTTGTGCAGATGTTTACAGGAAGAGCGCCGAAATCGGTTATTTTATCGGTGAACCATATTGGAACAAAGGGATTGTTACCTGTGCAGTAAAGTTAATGACCGAATGGGGCTTTAACAATCTGGATATTGTGCGTATTTACGCTGGTGTATTCGAATTTAACAAAGCCTCCGGAAGGGTACTTGAAAAGTGCGGATTTGTTAAAGAGGCAGTTCTGAAAAAAGCTATTTGCAAAGAAGAAAAAATGTATGATGAAATAGTTTATGCAAAACTTAAACAGACACACCAACATCTTTCCGATTCCACTCAAATCTTATAACCCGGCCGGCTTAGGAATTTTTACCAAAAAATAAACAATTACAATCCCTGTCACGATTGCCGTAGAGAGGAATGCAACTGTTGCTCCGAATTCAAACCATATAACACCTGTCAATGAGCTGGCCAGCATAGTGCAGATGCTTTGCAGGCCTGTAAAAGTACCGATTGCTGTAGCCGTATCTTTAGATTCCGATATATTGGAAATCCACGCTTTCGATATACCTTCGGTTGCAGCAGCGTAAATACCATAAAGGAAAAACAGAATAAAAAATATATATAATTCTGAAAAAATTGCCATTCCTAAATAGACCAATGAAAACACAAAAAGACCCGAAACAAATATCGTTTTCAATCCGATTTTATCGGCAATAATACCAATCGGAAAGGCTGCCAACGCGTAAATGAGATTATAGAAAATATACACTCCAATAACAGCCGAATCATCCAACCCTGCCTCTTTAGCCTTAAGCAGCAAAAACACATCCGAACTGTTGAACAATGTAAAGATTAACAAACCTATAACCAGTTTTTTGTACACAACAGGACTCTCTTTCCAATAGTTCAAAAACGAAAAAAAGGGGACTGAACTTTTCGGATTACCCAATTTTCTCTTTTTCTCTTTTAAAAAAAATGATGCAATGACGGCAAAAAGGCCCGGCAAAAAAGCTATATAAAACAGGGTCCGGTAGTCATCCGGATTAAAATAGAGATAAATCAACGCCGCTGTTGGGCCCAGAACTGCTCCAAAAGTATCCATTGAACGGTGGAACCCGAATATTTTACCCTTTGTCTGAGGAGTTGCTTCGTCTGAGAGTATTGCATCTCTTGCACCTGTACGGATTCCCTTCCCGAAACGATCAATTGTCCTTGCAAAGAAAATCCAAAGAGGATAAATAAACATAGCCATCATCGGTTTGGAAACAGCGCTAAAGGCATATCCTACCTGAACAAATGGAGCGCGCTTACCTTTGCTGTCCGACAACTTCCCGAAATAACCCTTACTGAGCCCGGCTACTGCCTCGGCAATACCCTCAAGAATCCCGATCAATACTACCGAAAAGCCTATTGTCTTTAGATATATTGGCATAATCGGATAAAGCATTTCACTTGCCGTATCGGTCAAAAGACTCACAATCGATAAAACCCAAACTGTTTTGGTTATGTATTTCAAAGTATCGTTGTATTAGTAATACTATATTTTAAAACCAAATTTAGAAAAATAATTAAATCATTGTGAATTATTATAGAAAATACATAATTCAATGCTTTTGATGTAAAAATAATATGGTAATTTTGAAGGAAATATAGTGGAGTCCAGAACCCACTTAAAAAAACGGGGAGTACTCCGAAAAACCAAAAGAGTAGGAAAATTATCTTATTTAAATTATGTTAAAAAAAGCTAAAAAAGTTTTTGCATTATTAGCAGTTGCTGCACTTATGACAAGTTGCGCAGTTACATTACCTGTTAATGCAACAAGTAATCCGGTTGGCAAGAAAGTCGGAGTGGCAAAAGCAACAGGTTATCTAGGAATTTTATTCTTCGATCAAGATGCAAGTATTCGTACTGCAGCAAAAAATGGTGGCATTTCAAGAGTTGCAACGGTTGACATTAAACAAACCAGCATTCTTGGGCTTATCGTTACTTATGAAACAATTGTAACAGGAGAATAATTCGACTATTATATGGTGATAATCTTCTGATTATCACCATATTTTTAAATCTAAAGCCATTACAAATCAATGCGAAATTTTTCATTTATTTTTTTAGTTTCGATTTTTTTTCTTTTGTCATGCAGTAACGTTAAGAAAGATGAAATTCCTCTCTTTAATAACGTATATTTTAAAACATTGGCCGGAGAAAAATCTGCCGAAATAAACCCGACAATAAAGGAAAATTATCCTCAATATTTAAGTAGCGACAAAATTCAAATTCCTATTTTCAAATACTTTAAACATCCTAAATACGAAATCTATATAGGAATTCCGTACAATACATCAATTAAACAGATTATCCAGGAACGCACAAATAGCGCTGATTCTTTAAGTTTAACATATAAAATCGATTCTCTGACTTATTACAAGTCATATGAATACAGAGAGTTGTTCATTACAGAATATGCACGAGAAATTACGGGAAAGGGATTAATTTACGTCACAACAATCTCATATTCAAAAGATATTGCAGATTCTGTTTTTAGCTTTTCTGCAATTTCTGATAGATTAATCCTTAAATAATTTCTAAAAAATGAAAAACACGATTGTCAAAATTGGATTAATATCTTCGATAATATTTTGCATAACTTCATGTGCATCAATAAAACCGACTAGTGTAAAATCCGGTCAGAAGATTTTTGAAACATTTTATTTAGGCGATAACGGAACTCAATATTTCATTAAACCTATTGATTTGGAAAGTAGTTCCGAAGAGGAGCTGATGATAGATATCACATTTATATACAAGAATATAATTGCAGATTCTGCAAGTGCAAATTTTTCTATCTTAAGCAATAAACTTATAAATAATATTGACTCATTAAAAATAGGCAATGCAACTGATTGTTATTCAACACAAGAAACTAAGTTCATGTTTTCAGAGAGGAGCAAAAGAATGTTCAACAGCAGATTCTCTTGCAAAATAAGTTTGGCATTATTGATTAATCTCTTCCAAAACAACAACTGGATAATTAGTATTTACACAAAAGGAGAAACATATACATTCACTGCCCCCAATTCAACAGCAAAAAAAATAGATAAATTAAACTATCTAATATTTTCTTTGGTAAAATAAGAATTATTAAACTATACCATCCTATGAATCATTTAAGAACAATTTCTACGAATAAACTTATGAACAAAATAAACAAAGTGTTTTTTACTCTGTTTTTCGGAACTGTTATTTCTATAAGTGCAGATGCTCAAGGGTTCGATGCACTGCTTAATCCGAAAGTTTCCGTAATGTTGGTTCACCCTCCGGGATTGGGAATAAAAGTTAATAAGATGGTATTCAATCCTGTTGCAGGATATTATTCAGACCAAATTACCGATGAAATAATAAATGATTTCATAAAAAACGGAGTCGATGTACTGGACAGAGGAAATCTGCAATCAATACTTTCAACCCATAACATCAGCCTATACGGCTATATGGACAGGAATACAGCAATTTCAATCGGTAAAATTTTAGGGCCAAGTGCCATGATAACATTGAAAGTACTGAGGAATCAGACAGAACAAAATGATAATCTGTATAAAGACAATAAGCGGAAGGACAACAAAACAAAAAAAGAGTATACAGTTAGGGAATTTATTGCAAAAACCACTGTGTTCATAAGAGTATCTGGTCAAACTACTGATCTTACAACCGGCAGAATTTTTTCTGAGCGCATCTTAGATTATTCTCCAAGCCTTGAAAACAGATCAGAGAGGGGAAGGCCTGAGTTACCATCAAAAATTGCCGTTCAGGATATTGCATTAAAACAATTGGTATTTGATGTACGAACAATGTTCTTCCCATGGGAGGAGCGATGCGATTTATATTTTATGGACGATAAAGAGGGTGGATTAAAAGATGCATATAAAGCACTTAATGCAGGGTATATCGATGAAGCTTTCAATCTTTCTAAAAAGAATCTTGATTTTATCAAAAACAATCCTCAGTTTAAAGATAAGATACTGGCTCACGCCTATTATAATATGGGTATGATGTACTTCATAAAAAACATGTACGATCAGGCAATTATCAATTTTAAAGAATCTCAGAGAATACGTCCAGGGAGTATTGTCAGTGAATCTATAAATGAGTGCAATAGAGCAAATGCACTAGCAACTGAAATGCAAAGAGTTGACGAAAAAGCATCCATTGAGGTTGCCCAGAATAATAAGCAAATTCTGAAAGAGGCGATAAACCAAGCAGCCAACACAATGACAAATGCCGATGTTATCACCTTGACAAAACAGAAACTTGGGACAAAGCTCATAATTCAAAAAATCAATACATCTGTTTGTAAATTCAATACTTCGACTGATGAGTTGGTTAAATTATCAAATGCCGGTGTAGCGGAAGAGGTTATTTTGCTGATGATGGAGAAAAAATAAGAAACTTAAAATTTGAATAAATATTTTGTTTCTCGATTTTATGAACAAATAATTTTTATTGGACAGAATGCTGTTGCATTGCAGCGATCGGTAACTGTAATTTTTACAATTACTTCGCATTTTTCGGCAGGTATTCCGGAAAGTGTATGAGTAAGCGGGTCGAACGACAACCAGCCTGGTAACGGGGTCCCGCTGAGAAGTGTGGCTGAATATACCAACGGCTCATTCTCATTATCATCGTCAAAGAATTGATTATCGCTGATTGTGTAATTCAAAGTTTTTCCGACAGCAGCCGGTACATCTGCAATAAGTGATTTTATATATGGAATTTGATTAGAGTTTCTGAGAGAATCAATTATTCCGTCAATGCGGACCCAATGAACCTGTACATCTGAGTAATCCTGTTTTGTTCCGGTTGTATAAAACAGATACTTATTGTCGTTTGTAACATAAGGGCCCCAGCAATTTAGTCCGAAATCAATTACAGGTCCGAATCCCTTAGGCGAAGTCCAGGTTCCGTCACTCTTCTTAAAACTTATACCAAATTTAGGCCGGTTCGTAACAACTATAAAAGATTCATCTGCCGAAATAAAATAATCCAGATTATCGCCTCCCGTATTAAGAGGCCGTCCTA
>CAZOOH010000105.1:0-1504 GCA_964581375.1 uncultured Muribaculaceae bacterium | reverse complement strand
TCTGCCGAAATAAAATAATCCAGATTATCGCCTCCCGTATTAAGAGGCCGTCCTAAACTTACGGTACTTGGATGCTCACCGTTATAATCCAATTTACACCAATCAGCCAACCCAGCTCCTGTTTTTGTTCTGGCAGATACATAATCGCCACCGTTAGTTCTTTGAAAATAGTGAACTGAATCGATGTCAGAAAATACTCTTGCGGGCCGGCTCCATTTACCCTCACTCCTTATCGACATAAATGTCTCAAAATTATACTCAACGTACATTGTATCTTCAGAAAGCGAGAGTACAGGGGCAGCGTAACCTTCAAAAACAACTTCGGGCCCTCTCCACTTTCCGTCAACGAAACAATATCTTTTTACACTTAATCCTGTTTCCGGGTAATACCCTTTGATTTGAGAATAGTAAATCTCTTTTCCGTCTTTAGTGATTGAAATTCTCTCGGCAGCAAAATAACCTTCATCGACCTTTAATGGGAATGGCTTTGGTGTTTGAGAAGGAGGAGTTTCTCCCAGGAACTTGGCAGCAACAGGCATTTGTTGTGAATATGCATTATTCATAACCACTGTTGCCAATACGATTGTAAAAAGCTTTTTCATCATTTAATACTCTCTGTATTAACCTCAGCGTTTAAATCGGTTGGATGAATTTTAAATGTATCATTCATGTAACGAACCGATAAATACAATAATAGGGCAGTAATCAAAAGAATTAGAATCTGCCCTAAACAAACTTTCTGAATATTATCTCTCTTTTTAACCTCACATACATCCCCGGGGCAATATTTTGTTTTTTCCTTAAAGAACAACGGATAAAACATGCACCCTAAACAAATTCCGAAAGCCGATTCAAAAAAGAGAAAAATAAGGCAAATAAGGCAGATAATCCCTGTTAAATAGCAGTAAGAATTTAGTACAATAAAGAAAATAAACATAGTTGAAGCCAACACAACCCCAATAATCCATGCAAAACGCTTTTGAGGAGCACCTACATACTCGGGTTTTTGATTCCTAACAATCAGTCTGGCCAACACCAGAGTAGGAGCAAATTTCGGATTGAACAATACACGAATTAAGAAATCTCCAAGAAAAACAAGAAGGGTGTACTTGAGTGGAACAAAATTACCTCTGAAAATTATAAACATCAGAGAGAGGAAGGTCGCCAGAAAAAGGATTCCGGCAGATGCGCGAATTTCGCGTTCATTCAATACGGGGATATCATATCCCTCAACTTTTTCACCAAATTTAAACATATTACTAATCGATTTTGGTTCAAAATAAATGAGCCTGGAATCGGAATCAGTAATAATTATGATGAGCGGTTATAAAATGTGATGAGCGGCACGAATTTTTTTAACATACCTGCGGCTTATACCCAGAGGCATCTCCAATGATTTGAGAAAAACTCTGTGCTGATTACCCGATACTACCTCTATCCGGTCAATATGTTCAATATTTATTATGGCAGATCGGTGTATCCGCAAAAAAAATCTGCCGGGTAA
>CAZOOH010000104.1:0-7173 GCA_964581375.1 uncultured Muribaculaceae bacterium | reverse complement strand
TATCATAACAGCGACTCCTGAGGCATTATCATCGGCCCCGTTGTATATGTTGCCTTCAAACGATCCGAGATAGTCGTAGTGGGCCGAAATTACTATGTATTCGTCGCTTGTTTTGTCGGATTCGATAACTCCGATAATGTTACGACCGATAAGTGTGTCAGATTTGTAACTCTTATAATAATTGCTCCCGCTCAGGGGTTTTAATCCGTATTCTTTAAACTTGTCGCTTATATATGTACCTGCTAACTGTATTCCTCTGCTTCCCGTTTGCCGTCCTCTGCATAAATCATCTGCCAAAAAAGTAACACTGTTTTTTAATTTCTCAGATGAAATCTGGTTTGCGTATTCCGCTAAATTGGCACTCTGGGCTGTAGCTGTGATGGGACTTAACGATAAAATAACTATTATGATGGGTATAAATCTCTTCATTAATAAATACTATATTTGTCAAAATTAATCTATTTGTGTTAAAATATGAGAAAGAAAAGCTTAAAAATTAAAAAATTTCTAAGATTTGTTTTTTTCAAACTTCCGTTAATATTCTTCGGAGTTACTTTTGTTTGGATTATGATTCTTAAATGGGTTCCCGTTTATGTTACTCCTTTGATGGTTATCCGCACTTTTCAAAATATAGGGGACGATACCTTCCATACATATAAGACATGGAAGCCTATCTCGAAGATATCCAACAATATGGCCTTGGCCGTGATGGCTTCGGAAGATAATAAATTTTTGACCCACAGCGGGTTTGATTGGGAGGCAATCGATAAGGTTATTGATATGAACAAAAGAAGCAGGAGGCTTAGAGGGGCAAGTACAATCAGCCAACAAACTGCTAAGAATGTTTTTTTGTTTCCAAGCAGAACCTGGTTGAGAAAGGGCCTTGAGGTCTATTTTACGTTTGGCATAGAAATAGCTTGGAGTAAAAAAAGAATTATGGAGGTATATCTTAATGTTGTGGAAATGGGAAGAGGTATTTATGGTGCCGAGGCTGCAGCGAACAGGCTTTTTAATAAGAGTGCCGCTAAACTAACACCGAGAGAGGCATCGCTTATAGCGGCTGTATTACCGAGACCTCTCAAAAGAAAAGCAAATAACCCGTCTCCGTATGTATCGGGCAGAGCTTCTCAAATTCAAACATTAATGTTTTACATGGAGACACCTTACTGGTTCGCAAATTATAAACCTGCCGGAAAGAAGATTAAAAAATGAAGAGATTATCGATTTTACTTTTTTTTGTAATAGTAAGTTCTACACTGCTTTTTTCACAATACGACAAACAACAATTCTTTAACAGGGGAAGACAGTTACTTATTGAGGGAAAGTATTCAAATGCAATTGAAATTTTCAATATATTGGCGCAGATTGATACTACACAATATGAGGCATATTTCTTACGAGGTATTGCCAAATATAATCTGGGCGATTTCCTTGGAGCTGAGTCGGATTTTAATATTACGCTGAGAAAAAACAAAATTTATACTCCTGCTTACCATTACAGAGCTATAACACTAAGTAGAATAGGTAAATACGACCTTGCTTTAAAGGATTTAGAGGAGGCGGTTGATTTGCGCCCAAGCTATACCGGGCTCTATTTTAGTCGCGGAGTAACATATTTTTTATCGCAACAATTTGAAAAGGCTATACAGGACTTTAACAGATTTATAAAGTATGAACCCAAAGTACAGGATGCCTATTTGAACAGAGGGGCCTCTTATTTGTATTTGGGCGATACAATTCGTGCTCTGAACGATTATAATACTGCAATAAATCTCAATAGATTTGAACCTGAAGGGTATACCAGAAGGGCGAGAGTTTATCAAATGAAAAACATGAACACTGAGGCTCTTGCCGATTTAGATAAAGCAATTACATTAGACTCTGCCAACACATTTGCATATTTTAACAGAGCACTTTTAAGGTATAATAATAAGAATATTAATGGTGCACTTTCTGACCTTGAAAAAGTCCTTAAAGAGGAGCCGGGAAACGCTTTGACTCTATATAACCGGGCATTGATCCGATCAAACATAGGCGATTTCGACAATGCTTTAAGCGATTATGATAAAGTGCTTGAAATTAACCCTAATAACGTACTTGCTTATTACAACAGAGCTTCTCTTTTTACTCAGCAAGGCAGATGGAGAGATGCAATGGACGATTACTCGAAAGCGATAAATCTATATCCTGACTTTGCAAATGCCTATATGAACAGGTCTTATGTTAAAAACAGGTTAGGTCAATTCAATTCTGCAAAAACAGATTATCAGATAGCTCTGCAAAAAGTACAGGAGTATAAGAATAAAATGTCTGATTCTACAACTGCATCAGCTTTTGCCGATACTACAAAAAAGTATGATAAATTGCTTGCGCTGGATGCCGATTTTGCAAGAAAAGACTTTGATAATGAGCTTTTACAGCATAAAGATGTGGATATCAGACTAAAACCTATGTTTAAAATAGCCCCTGTTGAAACAAAAACCGAAAAATTGGCACTTGAGCACTTCTATTATAATGAAAAAGTTGCATCTTTTATAAGTTCTGTTCCAATGAAAGTTGAGCTTACTACAACTGTTAATGTTCACTCTGCTGCTGACGATAAATCAAAACTGAGTTCAGGTACACCGATATCTAAAGATTTAGAATTCTTTGGCAAAGCAATAAGTGAAGCTTCAAAGAAACAGTTCAATGCTGCACTCGACAGTTATAATAAGGCTATAGAGGCTAACCCTTCTCAAACTTTCTATTTTATGAACAGGGGAGTTTTACAAGCTGAGATGATTGACTTTATTTCTTCGATTGAAAGTAATGTGAGGGTACTGACTCTGGATAATGCAGGAACTGCGAGGGCAAAAGTTCAGGATGGTTCTGCCAGAAATTATGATTACTCACCGGCAATACACGACCTTATAAAAGCATGCGGATTGTTTCCTGAGTTCCCGTATAACTATTATAATCTGGGAAACTTGTACAGTTTGTCTAATGATTTACCTGAAGCTATTAAGCAATACACCCAGGCTCTTGAGCTATATCCTTATTTGGCAGAAGCTTACTACAACAGAGGTTTGGTTCTCATTTACTTAAAGGACAAAGATAAAGGTTGCCTTGATATAAGTAAAGCCGGAGAACTGGGAATAGAGGAGGCTTACAGTGTAATTAAAAAATATTGTACCGATAAAGATAAGTAGGCTATTTCCTCTTTTTCTTCTGACTTTTTCTCAAACTGTGTACAGAACGGACTAATGCTTCGTCACGGGCGATGTAACGAACAGCTGTAAATGCCATAATTGCAGCAATAATTGGAAAAACTACTGTAATTGAAAAGATTGAACCCACCGGAGCAGTAAAATATTTATATGCTAACCATCCCTGATAACCTAATAATACCACAATGCCAAAAACCAGAAAGCGAATCTGCAACATTCTGTGACGGTACATAAAGAGTGTGATAAACATTAATATTGACAAAACAACTGTCAAAATAAAAAATGAGCTGTTTTGGGTATATTTTATTGTTTCAGTTCCAATCTTAACCAAATTGGAATACAAATGAGAGGAGACAAGAGATAGTGCAGCTAAAATAAAAACGGTTTGAATTCTTTGTATCATATGGAATGTTATTTGCGCAAAAGTATAAAATAAAGCGTATTTTTGTTTATAAAAATGTAAAAATTATGAGTGGAATAGCACCATCAGAATTAATAATTAACAGTGACGGATCAATTTTTCATCTGCACTTAAAACCGGAGGAGTTGGCAGATACTGTTCTGCTTGTGGGTGACCCCGGCAGAGTAGAGTTAATTTCATCATATTTCGATTCTACCGAGTTCAGAAGAGAGTCCAGAGAGTTTGTTACAGTTACGGGAAAATATAAGAATAAAAGAATTACAATCCTCTCGACAGGAATCGGGACCGATAATATTGACATTGTTGTCAATGAACTTGATGCTTTGGCAAATATCGATTTTAAAACAAGGGAGCCAAAAAGGGAGTTGAAAACTCTTACGTTAATCAGATTGGGAACTTCAGGGGCAATTCAACCTGATATTCCTCTCGGCTCTTTTGTATTATCTCATTACTCTATAGGATTCGACGGATTACTTAACTGGTATGCGAACAGGAACTCCGTGTCAAATACCGATATGGAAAATGCCTTTATGAAGTATATGGATTGGCCAAAAGAGTTACCTTGGCCATATTTTGCATCTGCCTCTAATGAATTGATTGAATTGTTTAAAAATGATACTCTTAAAGGAGTGACAATTTCGGCACCAGGTTTTTATGGTCCTCAAGGAAGAGTATTAAGAATAGATTTAGGGATTGAAAATTTTCTTGACAAGTTGGAAAATTTTAAATACGACCACTACAAGATAACAAATTTTGAAATGGAGGGATCGGCGTTGTCGGGTCTTTCTCACCATCTTGGTCATAAGGCAGCAACAATTTGTTGTATAATTGCAAACAGGCATCTTAAAGAGAGTGAGCCTGACTATAAGGCATTTATAAAAAGACTTGTTGAAATGGTTCTTGAAAAAATTACCGGATAAATGAATATAGACGGAGAATTTCTCTCTCTTGTTGCTCTGTTTGACGACGAGGATAAATTTGTTAAAGAGGCAGTTCTTGCAAAGTTGCTGGAAGATGGACCGAGATCGTTGGAATTAGTCGGCAGAATTGTCGCAAATGAGAGTAATCCTGCGTCAATTGAAAGATATAACAAGCTTTCGGAATTGTTAAAGAGAGAGGTAGTTTTTTCCGGTATTAATGCCGATGTTGTTGCGGGAACTCTTTCTTTGGAAGAGGGAATTTATTTGCTCGGCTCATTGGTTGGAAGAGAAGTAGATTCCAGATTTACCGAAATATTCAATTCAGATGTTACTGAGTTACTTACTGAGATTTCGGATGAAAGAACCGAAGTGGAAAATATTGAGATATTTAATCATATATTCTTTAAAAGATTACGATTTACTTTCTCTCAAGATATAGACTTCTCTTTTGATAACACGATATTCCAGGATGTTGTGAGTGTTCGAAGAGGAAATCCTGTTGTAATATCTGTCCTTTACTTTTTATATGCATCCAGAGCGGGGCTGAATATTTTCCCGCTGACTTTTCCGGGGGGCTTTTTACCTGTTCTGCTTAACAGTAAAGGGAAAATTCTTTTTTATTTGAATCTTTTTAAAGAGGGTGACTTCTTTTTGGATTATGACTTGAAAAGACATTTTCAGGAGTATGGTCTAAGTTTCGACAGCGACAAATTAGTGATAAAAGGAGACAAGTATCTGCTTGCAATATATGCCGAAGCATTAAGGGTTTCCTGTTTGAAATCAGAAGATTACGATAATGCGGAATATATAAGAAAGATAATTGGGGTACTTGGAGAGAACATACCCATATAAATAAATAACCTCTGCAAACATGGTTTGCAGAGGTTAATGGTGTTAAGTCTTAGGTTAAGCAATAACAAACATTAGACAAATATAAAAAATATTTCTATTGAAAACAATTTTTTTTATATCAAATTCAATCAGAAAGGGAAGAAAAGGTAATTCAAACTCAATTATAGCTACCATTACAGTTACTGTAAGCATAGCAGTTATGATTTTGGCTGTATCTGTATCTGATGGTTTTAAACGCGAGATTCGTGAAAAGGCGACCGGATTTTCCGGTGAGATCAGTATAAACTCATTAGGATTTGATATAAACACCTCTGGTTATCCTGTAAATAAATTTAATCCTCTTTTTGATTCTGTAAGGGTAATGCAAGGTGTGAAAAAAATTCAACCATATTCTTACAAGCCCGGTATCATAAAAAATGGGAGTAATATTCAGGGTATAATTTTAAAAGGGGTGGATTCTTTATATGACTGGAGCTTTTACAAATCTAATCTGGTAAAGGGTGAATTGCCTCATTTTACCGGTGAAACACCTTCTAATCAAATATTGATATCTGCCCGACTTGGCGCTCTTCTTAATTACGGAAAAGGCGATACTTTAATGGTTTATTTTATTGATAAGTCGGTAAGAGCGAGAAGGTTTGTGATTTCGGGTATTTATGATGCTCAGCTTGAAGAGATTGACAAAACAATGATAATAGGCGATATGAGAGGTGTACAAAATCTTAATGGATGGGACTCCTCAATGGTTACCGGAATTGAGGTTAGGATTGATAATTACAGTAATACCGATAAAACTGCATTGAAGATTGAAGATCTTATAAGCGGAGGTAATGATGAAACTGTTTCTCTGATTGTCACTAAGGTTACTGATGTCTATCCAAATCTTTTCGACTGGCTCAGACTGCTCGATTTTAATGTTCTGGTGGTTATGATTCTCATGATGACGGTTGCCGGATTTAATATGCTTTCGGGCTTGCTGATTATTATCTTTGAAAGAATTGCTATGATTGGCACTTTAAAAGCCGTTGGTATGGCCAACGCAGATATTCACAAGGTATTTCTTGGTATCTCTTCATATCTGGTTTTAAAAGGGATATTATTTGGAAATATTATTGCATTGGCTATTGGTTATGCACAAAAGTTATTCAAGATTGTTTCTCTTAATCCTGTAAATTATTTTGTAAAGTATGTGCCTATTGAATTAAATTTTGAAAAAATAATCTTAATAGATTTAGCCTCTTTTGCATTGATTATGCTGTTTCTATATATTCCTCTCTTTTTTATTTCAAAAATAAATCCGGCAGATGCAGTAAAAACTAAATAGTTATTGCCGGACTAACCCTTTGTACTCTTCGTAGCGTGTTATGATTTGCTCTACGTGATTTATTGTCTCACCACCCTTGAATTTGCCAAATTTTATGATTCCATCTGGGATTTCGTCTCGTTTCATAAGAGGTATTGCTTGTTTTATTGAATCCCATTGGGTGTAATTGATGCCTTTATATTTTGCGTATGCAATAAGATCATTAATCCGACCCTCTCCTGCATTATAGGCAGCAAGTACAAATTTGTACAAATTCACTGAATCGATATTTGAGGTTTTGTACATTTTTTCAAGTCTCTTCAAGAGTTGTGTACCTGCTTTGATGTTTTGCTCAACGTCAAAAATATCGGTCACTCCCGATTTTTCGGCTACTGTGGTTTGAATCTGCATTAAACCGTGTGCGCCACGTCTTGATTTTGCTTTTATGTCGAACCCTGATTCCTGGTAAAT
>CAZOOH010000103.1:0-7198 GCA_964581375.1 uncultured Muribaculaceae bacterium | reverse complement strand
AAAAGCAAGCACAACACTTTTAAAGTGAAAAGAATTCTATTCAAAAATATTCAATTAAAAGATATTTCGATACCTGAAAAGATAAAATATTTACGAAAAAAATTACCTTATTTAAATTATTATAATATAATAACGCATTTATTAGACTCTAATGAAAGCACTTATAGCCTTTTTATTATGGTGTTTGATAATTTTGGCGTACAAATGCAGTCCCTGCACAAACGTAATTATTGAATTGTGTTCAGAAGCAAAGTTATATAAATTCAAAACATTGAGGAGTGATTTTTGTTATTGAATAACATTTATTAAAATGGTGAAATTTTAAAAAAATACCAAAATATTATAAAAATGGATAGTAAAAAATGGGATATAAACAGCATACCAACGGTGGAGGGTAAAAGAGTAATAATTACAGGAGGTTCAAGCGGAATTGGCTTTGAGGCGGCCAAAGTACTCTCAGGAGCAGGAGCCGAAGTAATTTTAGCTGTCCGATCGATTGATAAGGGAGAGAGAGCAAAGCAGATAATCCTTCGGGATAATCCTTCGGGAAATGTAACAGTTATGTATTTGGATTTGGCCGATTTATCTTCTGTAAGAAAATTTGCAACCGAATTCAAACAACGATATAATAGCCTTAATATTCTCATAAACAACGCAGGAGTGATGGTCCCTCCATACAAAAAAACGGCTGAAGGATTTGAATTACAATTTGGCACCAATCATTTGGGGCACTTTGTACTCACAGCAGAATTATTACCACTTTTAAATGTTATACCCGGTTCACGTATAGTGACCCTCAGCAGCATTGCAAGCAGAGGTGCAAAGATTAAGTTCGACAATCTTGACGGAAGTAAAGGTTATAACGCAATAAGATTTTATGGTCAAAGCAAATTATCGAATCTGCTATTTGGTATTGAGCTAAATAAAAGGCTCCGAAAAAGTGGATCAAAGACCATAAGCATTGTATGCCACCCGGGAATTTCCGACACCAATCTTACATCGCGAGGATCGGGCAAAGAGAGCAACAAAATTTTCAAATTTCTGTTTGGACTGTTTGCACAACCTGCCGAAATGGGAGTCCTTCCTACTCTTTATGCAGCAACAAACAGCGACCTTAAGGGTGGAGAATTTATTGGTCCAAACGGATGGAAAAACATTAAGGGTAATCCTGTTATTACAAACGAAGAGAGATCTCTTTTTAAAGAAGACCTCTCTAACAAACTCTGGGATACCTCCGAGAAGTTAACCAAAACGAAATATAATTTTTAAAATTTAAGAGTCTCTTTTTTGGTACCAAACTGGTTACATACTGCCACAAATCCTATAACACCTATTCTCCTGTGAAGTTTATACTTCGCCTTAACTTTCCATATTCTCAACCCTGTCAAAAAAGAAATAAGAAAAAGGAATAACCCTGCAATTCCCAGATACAGAGAGACTAAAAAAATAATCTGTTCCATAATTTTGAATTTAAATATTTTTAAAACTGAATAACAATCATCGAAGCAAAGAACGAGGCAAATGCAGTATAAGCGGCAGCACGGTGATACGGTTTAACCCCCGGATTATCCTCAATCATTCCGCTTAGAACATTGGTGGCAATCATACTCGACAAATGAACAACCGCCAGATACTTGTGCAGTTTATATGTTGAGAACCCTTTTGGCCTGTTACCTGACGGAGGAGGAGCAAAGAGTGCCAGACCCGCTGTGGTAAAGTATCCGATATTCACGGCAGATGCGATTCCTTCGTGTAAATCCTTTAAGTTACTATGTCCCCTGTAAAGCCTCTCACCCACAATCCCTTCGGCAACCATCCCTGCAAGAGTTGCATATCCGATATACCTGTGCGCTTTAAACATTGTATTCCTTATATTTTCTTCAAAATCACGACTCTCCTCCGATAGCTCAAATTACTGTAGAGTCAATTTCGCTTTGAGCCGATAATCTGCCTAAAGAGATTCCCGTAAACAAAATGGTAAATAAAATGTATTTAGTATTTAACATAGCTTGATTATTTAACTTTAAGTAAATATAAAATCAATGACAACAGATTCTTTAGTTAAACTGACCGAAAATTTAAAACCGACATCAAGAATGCCGGTACTCTTTCTTGGGCACGGTAACCCGATGAATGCCATAGAGAACAACGAGTTTACTGAAGGTTTCAGAAATATTTCGTCAACTATCGGTAAACCCGCCTACATTCTCTGTATTTCGGCACACTGGGAAACAAGAGGAACATTTGTTACAGCTATGGAGAGGCCCGAAATACAACTCTCCGTCCCTACTCCCGAACACTATCTGCCACTATTGTATGCAATTAGTCTAAGGGGTAAAAACGAAGAGTTAATATTTTTCAACGACAAAGCTGTCGGCGGTTCTCTTACAATGACCTCTCTAAAAATCGGTAACTGACGGAGAACACATTGTTCTATTTGGCGCTTTTGTCGGGAAATGCAGGTATAGCATCAGGTTTGTATTTATACTCTTTAACCTGTTTCTTAGCTGTTTCGATTGCCTTGTTTAACTGCTCATCTTCGCCGTTAAACTCTTTATAAGGATCATTAAAGACCTCTATATCGGGAGTAACCCCAGAACCTTCAATAATCCAGCCGCTTCCGTCGGCAGCAAAAGGAGCATAAGATGGTGTAACAATCGAACCGCCGTCAACGACAGGAACAGTCCCGCTGTAACCTACAACTCCTCCCCAGGTTCTGCGACCTATTACTGTTCCCAGTTTGTAATGTTTGAAGCGATATGGGAAGAGGTCACCGTCCGAAGCAGAATATTCATTTATCAATAAAACTTTAGGTCCGTCAAAAGTTCCGGTAGGGTTTGAAGAGCCCTCTTTTTGACCTGTATGCATTGTAAAGTAAGCAATTGTCCTTTGCAAACGCTCAATAATCATAGGCGATACATTTCCTCCTCCGTTGCCTCTGTCGTCAATGATTAATGCCTTCTTATTTAACTGAGCATAATAGTGTTTCACAAATTCGTTAAGTCCGGGCATCCCCATATCGGGTATGTGGATATAGCCAACCTCACCGTTAGTAGCTTCACTTACTTTACGAATGTTATTTTCAACCCAGTTGTAGTAACGCAATGAGGCTTCATCGGCCAATGGTTCGGCAAGAACTTTTCTTGAACCTGCAAATTCGGGCTTAGAGTTAACTTCAAATTCAGTCAGAACGCCGGAAGTACCTACAAGAAGTTCATAAATATTCCCAACCTCTTTCAAAGAAACACCATTAATAGCCAATATGTATTCTCCCTCTTTAACCTCAGCACCAGGCATTGTGAAAGGCGAGCGTGTCTCCTTACTCCAGTTAGCGCCCCGAATTATTTTTTCAACCTTGAAAAAGCCCGATTTATCTTTTGAAAACTCTGCACCCAACATTCCCATAGAGAGCTTTTCGGCTTCGGGATGCTCTCCGTTTTGAGAGTAAGCGTGTCCGATATTAAGCTCACCAATCATTTCACCTATCAAATAGGTCAAATCGGAGCGGTGGTTAACATAAGGCACAAGTTGGGCATAACGCTTGTAAACAGCATCCCAGTCATTTCCGTGCATATTCGGGGCATAGAAATAATCGCGCATCTGCCTCCATGTCTCATCGTAAATTTGTTTCCACTCTTTATGGTAATCCACAAGTTTTTTTACCCCCGACATTGAAATCGGATTTGTTATTGTTACAGGAGCTTTCGGAACGTCTATGACTTGCATGGATTGACCTGCAATCGCAAGAGCCTTTTTATAGCCTGCCGAAAAAATAATCTGCGCTTTTAAATCGGTATCTTTTTTAGCATCTAAATCATACAATGAAGTAGTCATACCTGCACTATAGTACAAATTAGTACCAATCATAAAGAAATTTCTGAAGTTCCCTGCTTCAACAGGCACCTCAACAGTTCTTTCGGCAACATTTTCAAAATAATATTGTAACTCCCCTTTTGGTTGTGCAGATTCTTTTGCAGGAACAGGAGCCTCACTCTTAACAACAGCTACAGTATCGTTTTTAGGAGCGAAAGGAATGAATGCATCCTTAGTTACAGGCAGGATATAGATTTTATTCATCTTTGTGTAGATGTGGTTAAACTCGGTTTGCCCGTAAGTAGGGTTAAATGTCCGTGCAGATACAAACAGCAGATGTTTCCCCTCTTTACTGAAGACAGGAGCGCCTGAATTAAACCACTCATCGGTAATTTGAGTCTTTACACCATCCTTAACATTGTAAACCCAAACTGTACTAAAGCCCTTACCAGGAAGCGTATAAGCAATTATTCTGCTGTCGGGTGACCAACTGAAATCCTGCAAAGTACCGTATTTCGAATCTTCGATAACAATGTTTTTTCCAGTAGCAACATCGAGCAGATTAAGTGTATTGCGTTTTTCGCTCCATAGAATTTTTTTAGAGTCGGGAGACCACTCAAATCCAAGGATATAACCTTTAAAATCGGTCAATTTACGCTCTTTCCCGCTTTTGTTTTCACGGAACCATATATTAAACTCACCATCTTTGTCCGAAACATAAGCGAATCCGCTTCCGTCAGGCGCCCAATCGGCTTGTTTATCGTTTGCCTCACAAGAGTTTGTGAGGTTATATGTAATACCGTTTTTGGCAGGAATAGAGAAGATATCGCCTCTGACATTTGCAAGAATCCTCTCTCCGTTTGGCGAAACCGACACCGAGCGAACCCTCGATGAGAGACTCTTCCACTCCGGACGCGACCAGGCAACGTCGTTGTTTATAAAAATTTCTACCTTTTCGGCCTTCCCATTTGCTATGTCATATTTATAAATATAACCTCCATTCTCATAAACGACGGCATCAGGACCTATTGCAGGGAATTTTATATCATATTCCTTATAATTAGTCAATTGCAAAGTTTTTTTAGAGTCAATCTCATACGAATAAAGGTTCATATGGTTGTCACGATCCGATATATAAAAAATCTTCTTCCCGTCTGCCGACCACATCGGAACTATGTCCTGGCTGTTGTTATCGGTAATCTTCTCCGATAGGTTTGTTTTAAAATCGAAAATTCTGATATCATCTGCCATACCACCCTTATATCTTTTCCATGTTCTGAATTCACGGAAAACATAATTATATGCCAACTTTGTACCATCGGGCGAATAGTTGGAGAATCCGCAATTTTTAAGAGGAACACGTTCTGCAATACCACCCTCAACCGGGACTGTCATAAGTTGTCCGGTGAAATCATTAAAAGTAAATGCTCTTGTTCTGTATAGAATTTTCTTACCGTCCGGAGTCCAGTCCATCACAATGTTATTCGGGCCCATCCTGTCGCCTATATCGTCGCGACCAAGCGAAGCGGTGTATGTAACTCTCTTTGGTTCACCACCTTGCGAAGGAATAACATAAACCTCGGTATTCCCGTCAAATTGACCTGTAAATGCAATCATTTTACCATCGGGAGAGAATTTTGGAAACATCTCAAAACCGATATTAGAAGTAAGCCTCCTGGCAGTACCGCCTTGTGTCGAAACTATATACAAGTCTCCGGCGTAAGTAAATACAATGTTATCTTTATAGATATCGGGGAACCTGAGTAACCTGGCCTCTTCCCGGGCAGATTTATTTTCGGCAAACAGCCTGTTTAATTGCCCACTGCCAGCAAAGAGCAGAACGGCAAATAATCCGATTAGTATTTTTTTCATAGTTAATTAGTTAGTATCGTATTTATTTAGAATCTTTTACCGATTGTAATTCCAATTCTAGGGTATCCACTATCTTCTGAGTTACCCACATTGCGGCCTCCTCCCAAGTACACTTCTCCAACAAAACCGTTTCTGGTCAGGAGTTTAAATCCGATTGCCGCACCGAATCCCATATACGTTTTCATGTCTCCCAAATAAAAACTGCCCCAACCACCATCATATACGTAGCCGTTTCTTACATTTACAAAACCCAGATTTCCCTCAATAAAAAAACCTGATGCTTTCTTTTGTCCAAAATATAATCTGTAATAAGGTATTAATATAGATCTTAATGACATATCTTCTGCTTTTTCGAGAGAGAATGCTGCTGAAAGACCAATACCCATATTGTCGGCAATAAACCTCTCATAGCTGATTTCCGGCAAGCCTGCTATTGCATAAGCAAGATTAAATCTCAACTCATTATTACCGAGCTGCATTAAAGGCGCCGATTGTCTAATTACATCCCGGTTATATACCTGATTGTTTTTTTGATTGTACCTTTGGCCGAAGATTGAACCCGCCGACATAAGTACCAATGCTAGAATTAGTGTTTTTTTCATACAGAAAATATATTAATAAATTGAATTTTAACGCGTCAAAATCAAATAAACGCTGTACAAATATAGACGAAAAACAGAGCAATACGTTTCAAAAAATGAGTAAATTATAACAAATAATGAAGCAACAAAGTACGGTTATCGATTTACATATTGAAAAAATCGCAAAAAGTTACCGAAGTTTTTCGGCTGCCGACTCACTTATATACCAAAAAGAGTATTTCGAACGAACACTTAACTCAAATCGGTTTTCGAAGGGGCGTAAGTTCGATTTTATTCATGGCTCAGGTTCAGGTGTGCTTAGAAATGAGCTCATTAAAATCCTTACACAAAAATTCCCATCATTTATTTACGAAGATGCTCCATTTAGCGAATACGGGTTTCAAGGAGCTTTAAGAGTTACCGTTAAATAGAAACCTCCGCCAAGTGGACTCTACCCTATTTATTATGCTCAACCCAAATAAGTTTGGAAACATCATACCCCAACTTTCGGGCTCTGTTCAGATAATCCTCTTTTACAGATTCCGGAATTGTCTTCTCGCGTGAGAGAATCCACAAATATTTTAAATTGTTTCCTGCAACAAGTGCATATTTATATTCGCTGTCCAAAGCAATTACGTTATATGAACCGTAAAACGGGCCGAAAAAAGAGACTTTTAAGCTCGCTTCATTTTGACTCCCTCTGAATTTCGCCTTGCCTGCTGCCTCTTGCCATTTATTCTCAATATAGTTATAACCGCTGTTTACTACTTTTATATTCCCGTCATCCTTAAGGGAATATAATGCTGCCGTATTGTTCAGATTCCTCTCAAATCTAAAATCGAATCTGGCAATCTCATACCATCTGCCTAAATAACGGTTGCTGTCAAATGGAGTCACAGCAACAGCTCCCTGAGGAATAGTCCTGCACGCAC
>CAZOOH010000102.1:4849-7218 GCA_964581375.1 uncultured Muribaculaceae bacterium | reverse complement strand
CACCGGAGAACTTTGTCATCAGGATGACGGCTATATTGTTGACCACCCGACAAGAACCGGAGAAAAAATTGATGTAACGGGCGGATGGCACGATGCGACCGATTATCTGCAATATCAGACTACTTCGGCGACTGCATTGTACCACTTAATGTTTGCATGGCAAAAGCAGAAAGACAAATCGGTTTTTAAAGATAAATTTGATGCCCGCGGACGCAAGGGGTCTAACGGGGTACCAGATATTCTTGACGAGATTCGTTGGGGAATGGATTGGTTGCTCAAGATGAACCCCGAAGATAAAGTTATGTTTGCGCAGATTGCCGATGACCGTGACCATGCCGGGTTCAGATTGCCGCAAAACGACAAAGTCGATTACGGATGGGGGCCGGGAACTGGTCGTCCGGTATATTTTGTAACAGGAAAACCTCAGGCATTAGGAAAGTATCTGAACAGAACTACGGGAGTCTCTTCGGTTGCAGGGAAATTTGCATCCAGCTTCGCTCTTGGCTCTGAGGTGTTTAAAGATATTGATCCTCAGCTTGCCGCAAAGCTCAAAATTAAAGCAGAGCAGGCGTTTAAGTTTGCTGAGGAGGTGCCGGGAAATACCCAGACTGCCTGTGTGGTTTCGCCATATTTCTACGAAGAGGATACATATACCGATGATATTGAATTGGCCGCGGCCACATTTTATAATCTCGGCAGCGATGAACAGTGGAAAAAACGTGCCGACTACTGGGGTGAACTTGAACCTGTAACTCCGTGGATGGAGCTTGGCCGCGGCCGCCACTATCAATACTATCCGTTTATTAATCTGGGACACTATTATCTGGCAAAATCCCAGGACCCTAAGGTTGCAGCCAAATACAGAGAGTTTATGAAAATGGGTCTGGAGAGCCTTAAAAACAGAGCCGGCAATGATCCGTTTATTTATGGTGTTCCATTTCTCTGGTGTTCCAATAATCTGGTATCGGCGGCAATAACTCAGGCTGCGTTGTACAGAGAGGTTACTAAAGACAACAGCTATCTGGAAATGGAGACTGCTCTCAGGGATTGGCTCTTCGGGTGTAATCCGTGGGGAACCTCTATGATTGTAGGGTATCCTGCGGCCGGCGATTACCCGGATTCTCCGCACTCATCTTATACAAAAGTTAATGGTGATCTTACATACGGAGGTCTTGTCGACGGCCCTATTTACAGGCAGCTCTTTATCGAAAGAGCGGGAAATTCACTCTCTAAACCTGACTCGTATGCTGTTTTTAATAACGGAGCGGCTGTTTATCATGACGATATGGGCGATTATGCTTCGAACGAGCCGACTATGGACGGTACTGCCGGCCTGGTTTACTACTTTTCGTTGTTGGAAAACGGCGGGACAAATCTTGTCATGGACAGTGAGAATGCAGCTGTAAAAGTTAATCCGGCTGAGAAAAAGGTGTATTTCATATTTTCGGCAGATTCTATGTTCCAAGGAGGGGAAAAGATTTTAAGGGTACTTAATAAGAATAAGATAAAAGGCTCATTTTTCTTTACCGGGAACTTTCTCAGACTTGCCGATAAAAAGAGTATTATTGAGAGAATCATAAAAGAGGGGCATTATGTAGGGGGACACTCCGATAAACATCTGCTTTATGCAGCGTGGGAAAAACGTTCTCAGACACTTTTATCTAAAGATTCGATTGCTGCCGATTTGGTTCTCAACTATGCCGAACTTGCAAAATTCGGAATAAAACCTGCCGATGCCCAATGGTATCTGCCGCCATACGAGTACTACAATAAAGAGAGCAATGCTGTTGCCGCTTCGCTTGGGTTAAAGGTAATCAACTACACTCCTGGAACTGCAACTCCGGCCGACTACACAACTCCCGATATGAAAAATTACAAAAGCAGTAATGAGCTTATTGAAAAGTTATTTCAATTTGAGAAAAAGGAGGGGCTCAACGGCGCTATTATTTTGATTCATCCGGGGATTGTGGGTGAGCGTTCCGACAAACTTTATGACCGGTTGGACGAAATAATTTTGAAGTTAAGAAGATTAGGATATAATTTTGGCAGTTTTAAATTTTAGCCCTCGACATTATGTATAAAATAATTGAGAAGAGATTTCTCACACCAACTATTTGCCTTATGGAGGTTGAAGCGCCGCGAATGGCTGCAAGTGCTCAACCGGGTCAATTTCTGATAGTAAGAACACACGAAAAAGGGGAGAGAATCCCTCTTACAATTTGTGATTTCGACAGAGATAAAGGTACTATTACTATTGTAACACAAATAGTTGGAGCTTCGAGCAGGCAGATTTGCCACATGGAGGAGGGGAGTTCGTTTACCGATTTTGTAGGCCCGCTCGGAAGACCATCGGAGTTTATTGAGATGAG
>CAZOOH010000102.1:0-4749 GCA_964581375.1 uncultured Muribaculaceae bacterium | reverse complement strand
ACTGCTGTTGCTATCGGACCTATGATTATGATGAAGTTTGCGACAAAGGCTGCAAAAGAGTATAATCTGCCTATAATTGTGAGTTTGAATACATTGATGGTCGATGGAACGGGAATGTGCGGTGCTTGCAGAGTGACTGTAGGAGGTAAGACAAAGTTCGCTTGTGTTGACGGGCCTGAATTTGACGGTCATCTTGTAGATTTTGACGAAGCGATGAGAAGGCAAGGAATGTATAAAAAAGTAGAGGCTGAGGCCGACCATAAATGTAAAATCGGATTGCACGGAGAGTAATATGAAAAATAAAATTCCAAGAGTCCCGGTGAGGGAGCAGGAGCCATCGGTGAGGGCAAAAAACTTTGAAGAGGTTTGTTACGGATATAATGAGCAGGAGGCTATGCTTGAGGCTTCGCGTTGCTTGGGGTGTAAAAACCCTTTGTGTGTAAAGTCTTGTCCTGTTTCGATTAAGATTCCTCAATTTATTTATGAAACGGAGCAGGGTAATTTTGCCAGGGCTGCCGAAATTCTGGCACAGGACACATCTCTGCCTGCTGTATGCGGAAGGGTTTGCCCGCAAGAGACTCAATGTGAGGGAACTTGTATTTTAGGGGTTAAGGGTGAGGCTGTTGCAATCGGAAAGCTTGAAAGATTTGTTGCAGATTGGGCTCGTAAAAACAGGGTTCGTTTTGCCAATAAGGAGCCGTTTAACGGGCATAAGGTTGCCGTTATAGGGAGCGGACCTGCGGGAATCGCTTGTGCAACCGATTTGGCCAAACTTGGATACGATGTTACTATATTCGAGGTTTTGCACGAACCTGGAGGAGTTTTACAATATGGTATTCCAGAGTTCAGGCTGCCGAAAGACGAGGTGGTAAAATATGAAGTTGAGAGTGTAAAAGAGCTTGGAGTCAAAATTGAGACAAATATTTTTGTAGGTCGTACAGTTACTATTGACTCACTTTTCGATAAAGAGGGCTTTGAAGCTGTTTTCATTGGTTCGGGAGCAGGTTTGCCGAAATTTATGGGAATACCCGGCGAAAATCTTAACGGAGTGGTAAGTGCAAATGAGTTTCTCACTCGAAATAATCTTATGAGGGCATTTGATCCATCTTACGAGACTCCCATTTATGTAGGTAAGCGTGTTGCAGTAGTAGGCGGCGGCAACGTGGCAATGGATGCAGCCAGAACTGCTCTGAGGCTTGGCGCCGATGTGACTGTTGTTTACCGCCGCACCGAAAAGGAGCTTCCTGCCCGTGTTGAGGAGGTTCACCACGCAAAACAGGAGGGGATTGATTTTAAAATGCTGACTAACCCTGTCGAAGTTTTAGGCAGTGATACCGGATGGGTCACAGGGCTTAAATGTCAAAGAATGGAGCTAGGCGAACCCGATGAAAGCGGCCGTCGCTCTCCTGTACCGATTCCTGACAGTTACTTTGAAGTTGAGACCGATGTAGTGGTTATGTCGCTCGGTACATCGCCGAATCCAATTATTGCTTCTACTACTCCCGGTTTGCAAACCAACAGATGGAATTGCATTGTGGCAGATGACAACGGTGTTACTACCCGTGAAGGTGTTTTCGCCGGAGGCGATGCGGTTACGGGGGCAGCTACCGTAATCCTTGCAATGGGTAACGGAAGAAAAGCTGCAGCAGCGATTGATAAATATATTAAAGAGAAGAATTAGCATGGCACAGAAACCTTCAATACCAAAAGGGACAAGAGATTTTCCACCATTGGAAATGGCCCGCAGGGATTACATATTTGAAACAATTCGTACAGTTTTTAAGAAATACGGATACTCTCCCATTGAGACTCCGGCAATGGAGAACCTCTCGACTCTGCTCGGGAAATACGGCGAGGAGGGCGACAAATTATTGTTTAAAGTACTCAATTCGGGCGACGCTTTTTCTGGAGTTTCGGCAGATATGCTTGGCAACAGCAACTCATTATCGGTTAAGGTTTGCGAAAAGGGATTGCGTTATGATTTGACCGTTCCCTTTGCCCGCTTTGTGGTGCAACATCAGAATGAACTTTCGTTTCCTTTCAAACGGTATCAGATTCAACCCGTATGGAGAGCCGACAGGCCGCAAAAGGGTCGCTACCGTGAGTTCTACCAGTGCGATGTCGATGTTGTGGGAAGCCGTTCACTTTTGAACGAACTTGAATTAGTGCAGATTGTTGACAATATCTTTGGAAAATTCGGAATAGATGTTCTTGTTAAAATAAATAACCGCAAGATACTTTCGGGAATAGCAGAAGTTATAGGGAAGCCCGAAAAACTGACAGACATTACGGTTGCAATTGATAAAATTGATAAGATTGGATTAGCTGCGGTAAAGAGTGAACTCTTCGAAAAGGGACTCACTCCTGAGGATGTTGCCATTATTGAACCGGTATTGACATTAGATGGAAGCACAGCTCAGAAAATTGAATCTATGAGAGGTGTCCTCTCAGCTTCACAGACAGGTCTTACCGGGCTTGATGAAGTTAAAACTTTGTTTGATTTTATAGAGAGTGCAAAAGTAAACTGTTCAGTTGAGCTAGATCTTTCATTGGCAAGAGGATTGAACTACTACACAGGTGCAATCTTTGAAGTAAAAGCGGTAGGTGTTGAGATGGGAAGTATTTGTGGAGGAGGTCGTTACGACGATTTGACCGGTATTTTCGGGCTGCCCGATGTTCCGGGAGTTGGAATCTCATTCGGAGCCGACAGAATTTATGACGTACTCCTTGCACTCGATAAATTCCCGCAATCGGCTGTAAGTGCCTCTAAGGTTCTCTTCTCAAATTTAGGTGCAGATGAAGTAAAATATTCTCTTCCAATTATTAAAGCAGTAAGGGAATCAGGAGTATCTGCCGAACTCTACCCCGACAACTCAAAAATGAAGAAACAGTTCGACTATGCCGACAAAAAGGGCATTCCATTTTTTGCAATTGTTGGAGCAGATGAAGTATCTGCCGGAAAGGTGTCGCTTAAGAACCTGAAATCCGGTGAGCAAAAAAGTCTGGATGCCAGCGAGTTAATTGCGCTTATGAATAAAATTGATTAAATTAATTTGCTAATAGATATTATTTACAGTATCTTTGCACTCCTTAAACCGCGGAGTGGAGCAGTTGGTAGCTCGTTGGGCTCATAACCCAAAGGTCACAGGTTCGAGTCCTGTCTCCGCTACTAAAAAAAAGCAGTCAAATTTTGGCTGTTTTTTTTTGTTTAAGTGCAGATTGATTTGTCAAAGAGGGAATATTTATATTTGAACAAGCAGGCAGAGGCGAAAGCTGCCCCGATACGGCTGCTGTTTTGTAGCCTTGTTTTTGCTGTTGTTGCTGACTCGGCTTGCAGCCTCAAACAGACGCAACAACGACGCACAACTGCGGACAAAACTACGCAACCTCCTCTAGCAGCTTTCGCCTCTGCCTGCTTGTACTTATATGTTTTAAATTAATTTTTAATAAACCATTGATTCTATGGTTATTTTAATTTGTTTCAGTTTTAAAATTTAAAGCAAGTATATTCACAAAACAGCAGACCTAATTTAATTATAAAACACTAAATTTGCGGATGGTGTTATGTTTCTGCATTAATATTTGTGCAATTTTCGTCGATTGAAAAATTAAGATGAAACAATTGATTGAATATATAGAACGAATTGTTAAACTGGATCCGGAGTCTATATTAGCTTTGGAGAGTCTTGCCGTTATTGAGACCTATAAGAAAAACAGGTATATCCTGGAACAGGGGCAACGCTGTAATAAAATCTGGTTTCTTAAAAAAGGGATGGTGCGGAAATTTCATTTGTGTGACGGTAAGGAGATTACTACATGGATTCATACAGAAAATGATATTTTTACCTCCTTGCAGAGTTATGCCGGGAATACCCCATCCGATGAGTATCTGCAAACATGTGAGGATACGGAAATCATAGGAATAACAAAGGAGAACAGTGAAAAACTTGCCAAATATCCTCCCTTCCTGGTATTTACCAATTCTTTAATGGAGCGGGAGTTTGTAAACATCGATAAACACACAAAAGCATTGAATCAGAGAGATGCAAAAGGTAAGTATGAGTATATCAGATTGATTGCACCTGAAATCATAAAACGGGCGCAAGTGGGTCATATTGCTTCAATTATTGGCGTCTCAAGAGAGACCTTAAGCCGAATCCGAAGAGGGTGATTTTGTGACCTATATCAAAAATATTGAAAAGTTTCTTTTTGAACTTTGCCGAATAAATTATCTGCACTATGGCAAAGACATTAATCTACAAATCTGACGAAGGGAAAATCCTGGTTTTAAACTACTATGAATCATTGTTGTCGCAATGGTATAAGCCTTTCAAACAAATTTGCATTGAAACGCCATTTGGCAATACATTCGTTATAGAAAGCGGGCCGGCAGAAGCATCTGCAATACTGCTACTTCACGGCTCCGGCTCAAATTCTGCCATGTGGCTTGCAGATGCCATGAAGTTTTCAGAGAATTACCATGTTTTTGCAATTGATATCATAGGAGAGTGTGGAAATAGTTCAGAAAACAGACCTGCTTATGACAGCGAAAATTATTCGAACTGGATATCTGCAATAATGGAGAAACTAAGTTTGAAAAGTATGTCCATCATAGGTTGTTCGCTTGGAGGCTGGATTGCACTGAACTTTGCTGTTCAACAACCTCAAAGAGTAGAAAAACTGGTGCTTATGGCAACGGCAGGGGTTACTCAAGTAAAATTAAAATCAATTTTCTGGATAATTGTAACC
>CAZOOH010000101.1:0-7234 GCA_964581375.1 uncultured Muribaculaceae bacterium | reverse complement strand
TGGGCAAGTGCCAGAGAGTATTCAACAATGGATCATATACCTGAATATGTGCTTGCTAACAAACATGGTGACTGCGGAATGGTAAGCTTACTGTTTATTACTATGGCACGTTGCGCCGGGATCCCTGCAAAGTGGCAAAGTGGCTGGATGATGCATCCGGGAAATGAAAATCTGCACGACTGGGCAGAGGCCTATTACGAAGGCATCGGTTGGGTTCCGGTAGATCAATCATTTGGCAGAGTAAAAAGCGCTAAAGGCGATGATGATGTTTACTATTTCTATACCAGAGGGTTAGACTCATACAGACTAATTGTAAATGACGACTTTTCGGCAGATTTTTATCCGGCAAAGGTTCATTTCAGAAGCGAAAATATTGACTTCCAAAGAGGCGAAGTTGAGTGGAGAGGAGGAAATCTCTATTTTAATAAATGGAGGTACAATATGAAGATTGAGTATTTAAACTAGTAGCATTATAAAGCTACAACTTCCTGATAATATTAAGGCCATCGCGAATCGGAATTAAAACATTCTCAACGCGGTGGTCTTTTTTTATCATTTCATTAAACCGGGCAATTTCTATGGTTTGAGCATCAGAGGGCATAGGTTCCAGAAGAACTTTACCATCCCATAAAACATTATCGGCTAAAATAAAACCACCGGGTCGAACTTTATCGATAACCAGCTCAAAATATTTACAATACTCCCTTTTATTGGCATCAATATAAACTAAATCGTAGACTTTATCGAGCTCAGGAATGATTTTGGAGGCGTCGCCGTGATGCAAAGAGATTCTATCAGACACCTTTGCCTTTTCAAATGCCTCTTTAATAAGATCTTCCAATTCGTCATTAATCTCAATAGTATCTAAATGGCCCTCGGAAGTTAAACCTTTCGACAGACAAATCGCAGAATAACCTGTAAAAGTCCCGATTTCAAGTATATTAACAGGTGCCACCATATATGAAATCATTTCAAGAGTCTTTCCAAGAATTTGACCCGAAAGCATTCTGGAGTGGTTAGTCCTGATGTTAGTTTGCCTTATTAACCATTTAAGGGCATCATCCGGTTCACTTGAAACTTCACTTATATAGTCTTCGGCCAGTTTCATAATCTCAAATTTATATTAAAATTACCTGTAAATTAATGTTGAAAGCTTAGACGGATTTAGGATATCAACAGCTACTTCATGAATATCGGAGTCACTTATAGATTCAATTTTAGATTTAATCTCTTCGATAGAATCGACCTTACCGTAAACAAGCAACGATTTACCCATATTCAGACACTGAGCTTCAGGATTGTCGGAAGCAATTGCCAACTGACCCAAAAGTTGCCTCTTGGCAGCTTTTAATTTAGCCGGCGAAAGCCCCTCATTTACAACCGTGTCAAACTCTTTGAAAATAAGACTACGGCATTTTGCAATATTCGATTTTTCTGTTCCAAAGTAAACTGAAAAAAGCCCGGTATCGGTATACGAGTTATTTGTGGCCTCAACACTGTATGCCAACGCATGCTTCTCCCTGAGAATTGTATTTAACCGTGAATTCAATGCAGGGCCTCCCAGAACATTTGTAAGCAAAGCAGCAGTATATCTCCTGTTGTCATAATAGGAATATGTCGTAGTTCCCATAACACAATGAGCCTGGAAAGTCTTCTTTGAAAGTATTTTCTCTAAGGCAGATTTCTGTTCAAAGAGTAATTCCGTCTTGGTAGAGAGAGTTTGTACAGGATTAGATTTTGAGTACAAACCGAAATATTTATTTACCAATGCAGATGCCTTAGCGGCAGAGGTATCTGCAACAATAGAGAAACTCATATTATTTGTTAAATAGTGAGTATCTCTGTATTGAGTAAGTGATTTTGAATCAACTCTTTTTATAGTTTTAGGAAATCCCAGAATCGGCGTTGAAAGCGGATGGCCGGCAAATATCATTTCGTCAAAATCGTCGAATATAAGTTCCGAGGGTGTGTCTTTGTATGAGCTTATCTCCTCAAGAATTACCCCCCTCTCCTTTTCTATCTCTTTGTCGGGAAAAATCGCATTAAAAGCTAAATCCGTTAAAAGTTCAACCGCTTTTGGCAGATCCTCTTTCAGTACTGTGGCGTGAATGACTGTCTCCTCTTTCGTAGTATATGCATTGAGTTCACCTCCCAGTTTTTCGAGATAACCGTTTATTGAAAGCGCCCCCCTTTTGTTTGTACCCTTAAACAACATGTGTTCAGCAAAATGAGCAATTCCCGAAAGTTGTAAAGGCTCATCGCGTGTACCGGCTTTTATACTTAATGCACAGTATGCTACCGGGGAAGAAATCTGTTTAAAGGCAAATAAAATTCCTGTATCGAGTCGGCTAATGATTTGATTCATTTGTAGGTTTTAGACAAGCAAAATTAGATAAAAATTTGTACTTTTGTCCGGTATGGAAAGATTTATTGTATCTGCAAGAAAATACAGGCCAAACAGTTTTGAGAACTTAATTGGTCAGGATAATATAGCCGCTACTCTGCAAAACTCTATTGCCAAGAAACAACTTGCGCATGCCTATCTTTTTTGCGGTCCTCGCGGTGTCGGTAAGACAACAAGCGCAAGAATTTTTGCCAAAACCATCAATTGTCTTAACCCTACTCCCGAAATGCATGCATGTGAAGTATGCGAATCCTGTGTATCTTTTAACGAAGGTCGTTCATACTCTATACATGAACTGGATGCAGCCTCAAATAACTCAGTAGACGACATAAGGCTTTTGAACGAAAAAGTAAGAATCCCTCCTCAAATAGGTAAATACAGCGTCTTTATAATCGATGAGGTTCACATGCTGTCCCAAAGTGCATTTAACGCATTTCTAAAAACACTTGAAGAGCCGCCGGCACACGCAATATTTATTCTTGCAACTACCGAAAAACACAAAATAATTCCAACAATCCTCTCTCGTTGTCAAACATACGATTTCAGCAGGATTTCGGTCGAAGATATTGTTAAAAACCTCAAATTTATTGCCGAAAAAGAGAGTGTCAAGGCAGATGACGATTCGTTGCACATAATTGCTCAAAAGGCCGATGGCGCTATGAGGGACGCGCTTACAATCTTTGACCAGATGGTTGCATTTTGCGGCACTGAACTGAAATATGACGACATTATAAAAAATCTTAATGTCCTCGATTACGAATACTATTTTAAACTAACCGATATTTTTCTCAACTCCGACTATGCATCTGCACTGTTGATTTTTGACGAAATTCTTTCAAAAGGATTCAATCCTCTGCACTTTATAGGAGGGTTGAGTAATCACTTCCGCGACTTGATGCTTTGTAAGGACAAAAACACCGGAAAACTTTTGGAACTATCGCCAAAACTTATAGAGAGGTATTATGAGCAGGCAAACAGGTGCAACTTCGGATTTTTGTACAGTGCACTCGACATAAGTTCAAGTTGTGAATCCGGTTTTAAAATAAGCAACCACCAACGTTTACATGTTGAGTTTGCCTTGGTAAAACTCTCCAGACTTAATGAGGCATCAGCCGCACCCAAAGCAGAAGTTGCAAAACCTTCTACTGTTACAGAACCTGATAAAACAGAGGCAAATGTTAAGCCTGAAGAGAAGTTAAAAGTTGAAGAACCGGTAAAAATTGAAGAACCGGTTAAAGCAGAAGAGAGTCCCGCAAAGGTTCCTGCCGGCAATCCAAAAATTCAGCCGGGCAGAACAACTCTCTCGATAAAAGATTTAATGGCAAATGCCGAGAACAAAGCTAATGGGACAATTGCAAAAATTAGCAGCGGGCCTCAGTTTGAGAAATTTCAACAAAACGATCTCGAGAGTGCCTGGAAATTGATGGCCGATTCCGAGAAAGCTATGCCAAGACTTGCAAATGCGCTTTTGAATTGCACTCCCGTTATACATGACGATTTATCAATCCATTTTACTGTGAGCAATGAATCACAAAAGAGTTGGATTGAAAAGAATTGTATTACCCGATTAAACAGTTTTCTAAGGTCTAACTTAAAGAATGACAATATAAATCTGGTGATTGAAGTAACCGAGCAACTGCCTGAGACCGAAAAAAAATTATATATGCCGGATGAAAAGGCAAAGTTTTTGCTTGAGAACTATCCTGAATTGAACGAACTCAAGAGAGATCTTGATCTTGATATAAAGTAAATATTAAAAAAATGAGACTTCACTGCAGTAATCTTGTAAAAAAATATGGTAGCCGTACCGTTGTAAAAGGGGTATCTTTAGAGGTAGAACAGGGTGAAATTGTTGGACTTTTAGGTCCGAACGGAGCGGGTAAAACGACTAGTTTTTATATGATTACCGGTCTTATCAAACCAAATTCAGGCAGAATTTTTCTGGACGATGAGGAGATAACTAATCTTCCTATGTATCAAAGAGCTCAGAAGGGATTGGGATATTTAGCCCAGGAGGCGTCAGTTTTCAGAACCCTGACTGTAGAAGACAATCTTATGGCAGTGATGGAGATGTCTACTCTTACCAAAGAGGAGCGCAATGAGAGGCTTGAAAGTTTGATTGAGGAGTTTCATCTTACAAAAGTCAGAAAGAGTTTAGGCATACAATTATCGGGAGGTGAAAGACGTAGGTGCGAAATTGCCAGAGCACTTGCCATAGACCCGAAATTCATTTTACTCGACGAACCTTTCGCAGGAGTTGACCCTATTGCAGTTGAAGATATTCAGCATATAATTGCAAAACTTAAGACAAGAAATATCGGAGTGGTTATTACCGACCACAATGTTCATGAAACATTGGCAATTACCGACAGGTCGTATCTGCTTTACGAAGGGATTATCTTAGAGAGCGGAAGCGCCGAAGTTCTTTCTAATAATCCGGAGGTAAGGAAAAAGTATCTCGGTCAGAATTTCCAATTAAGACACGCAGTTTTACATAATAAAAAAGGGGCTGCCGACACCAAAGAAGAGCCTGTAAAACAATCAATTGCCATTAATGATGAGAGTGCAAAAACAATTGACTCCCAAATGTCGGAATATGGTAAAGATGCCTCAAATTTGGAAAAGGGAAATTTCTGATTTTATTGCCCTCTTTCCAAAAGAAATGCTACCTTTGCCGCGCAATTTTAAGAGGATAGCTTTTATAAAATCACATATATGTCACAAAAATTATTTTCTGAGTTTCCACCCGTATCCACTGCACAGTGGGAAGAGGTGATAACCAAGGATCTTAAAGGTGCAGATTATGACAAAAAATTAATCTGGACAACACAAGAGGGTATCGCTGTGCGTCCCTACTATCGTGCCGAAGATCTGCAAAACTTAAAACATCTTGAAAACGCTCCGGGAACCTTCCCTTTTGTTAGGGGAACCAAAAAGGACAATAACTGGCTTATCCGTCAGGGATATTGTGTTCACGGGGATTACACCAAGGCAAATGCTTTGGCTTTGGACGGAATTTCTAAGGGTGTGGAATCTGTGGGCTTCTGCATTGACGGGGAGAAGGCTGTATCGGTTGCCGATATGAAAGTGCTTTTGAACGGAATTAATTTAAATCAAATCGAGGTAAATTTTGAGGGATGCGGTTCTGCTTCTGCTCAAATAATATCTGCCTTTATTGAGGTTATTGCATCAATGGGGGTAAAAGCCGATAAAGTTAAGGCTTCGTTCGATTTGGATCCTTTAAGATCGTTAACTCAATGCGGTAATTTCTGCTGTGAGTCATATAAACAAACTCTTGTTGAGTGTGTAAATCTTGTAAAAGATTATAAAGGAATAAGAGTAGTAAATGTTGAGGGTTATGCATTTAATGATGCAGGTGCTACTCTGGTTCAGGAATTGGGTTTTGCAATGTCGCAAGGCAGTGAATATATGAATATTCTCACTGAAGCAGGTGTTAATGCAAATGAAGCTGCTTCGAGAATAAAATTCACTTTTGCTGTGGGTTCAAGTTATTTTATGGAGATTGCCAAATTCCGCGCTGCCAGAGTTCTTTGGGCAAATATTGCCAAGAGTTACGGTGCGTCTGATGAGGAGTCTCAAAAAATCTCTGTAAATGCGGTTACAAGTCAATGGAACATGACCGCTTATGACTCTTACGTAAATATGTTGAGGGGAACTACTGAGGCGATGAGTGCTGCTCTTTCGGGAGTTGATTCGATTGAGGTTCTGCCTTTCGATTACTCTTTCCGCGAACCTGGTGAATTCAGCAACAGGATTGCAAGAAATATTCAGATTATCTTAAAGGAGGAATCATATTTCGATAAAGTTGTCGATCCTTCGGCCGGGTCATATTATATTGAATCTCTTACTGCCTCGGTTGCCGAAAACAGTTGGAATCTGTTTAAACAAACTGAAGAGAAGGGTGGTTACAGTGAGGCATTTATTGCAGGTTTCGTACAATCTGAGGTAAAGGCGGCATCTGCAAAAAGAGACCAGAACCTTTCAACTAAAAGAGAGATTCTTTTGGGAACAAACCAGTATGCAAACCTTACTGAGAAAGCCGATAAGGATATTACAAAAGAGATTGTTACAAGATGGGACGGAAAAGTAGAAAATTCTTCAAAAATTGCTGAACCGCTTGAGAAATATCGTGGAGCTCAAGCTTTTGAAGCTCTGAGATTCGCTACCGACAAGAGCGGTAAAACTCCAAAGGTGTTCTTACTTACTTTCGGTTCTCTCTCAATGTGCCGCGCAAGAGCTCAGTTCTCATCGAACTTCTTCTCTGTTGCGGGTTATGAAATTGTGGACAACAACCGTTTTGCTACAGTTGAAGAGGGTGTAAAGGCTGCACTGGAGGCTAAAGCTCAAATCATTGTCGCTTGTTCGGCAGATGACGATTACGCCGAAGCTGTGCCGCAAATCAATGAGATGGTAAAAGGCAAGGCAATAGTAGTTGTTGCAGGTGATCCTGCTTGCAAAGATGAATTGATATCAAAAGGAATTGATAAATTCATCAATGTAAAAAGTAATGTTTTGGAGACTCTTAAGTCGTATCAAACACTTTTAGGGATCAATCAGTAATATTTAAAATTGAGATTATGCGACCAAAATTTTCGAATATAGAATATAAAGGGGTTAATCCCGCTCCTGCTGCAGATGCGGCAAAAGAGGGTTCGGCAAAGAGTCTTTATACTGCAGCCGACTTGGAAGGGATGGAACATTTGAATTATGCTGCCGGTATTGCTCCGTTTTTACGTGGCCCGTACAGCACCATGTATGTAATGAATCCATGGACAGTGCGTCAGTATGCAGGTTTCTCGACCGCCGAAG
>CAZOOH010000100.1:0-7325 GCA_964581375.1 uncultured Muribaculaceae bacterium | reverse complement strand
TAATACCTTGAGCACCGAATCTCTCACAATCCAAAGCCGATTTAATAACGTCCGGCAGATTTCCTCCCCGGGCATTTCTCAGCGTTGCAAATTTGTTTATATTTACGCTTAATTTTGTCATAACGGCAGCAAATTTATCTATTTTTGACTATTAAAACCAACTTTATGAAAATTGCATTGTACGCCAGATCTGTTGAACCCAGATGGTTAGATCGCTTAGAGTTGATAATCAATAATCTGGCCGAAAAAAATGCTGAATTGATTTACTATGTTGGTTTTTGGAATAAGCTACAAGAGGAATATAAAATTGACGTACCGGCCGGCTCTCTGTTTACAAATGCCGACGATATACCCGAAGGCACAGATTTGCTTTTGTGTCTGGGAGGAGATGGTACACTTTTAGAATCACTTCCGCTAATTAAAAAGAGAGCAATCCCTGTTGCCGGTGTAAATTTTGGTCGGCTCGGGTTCCTCGCCGGAGCCGATTTGGGCCCCGCTACGGAGTGGATTGACGACCTCTTCGCAAAAAAATATTTTGTAGAAAAGCGTATGTTATTCAATATTGAAGGGGATTTTTTAGATTCTGACTTTTATCCTTACTCTTTGAATGAAATTGCGATTCAAAGAAGAGACCCTCTCATGGTGGCAGTAAATGTAAAGATTGATGGAAAGGAACTGCCTACTTATTGGTCTGACGGATTGGTCATTGCATCACCTACCGGTTCAACGGCATACTCTTTAAGTATTGGAGGTCCCATAATGTTACCAGGCGTTAAAGCAATGATTATTGCTCCAATTGCACCGCATAATCTTAACATTAGACCACTTGTGGTACCTGAAACTTCTGAAATTGAGCTTTCGGTAGTTGCAAAAGTATCTCCGGCAATTCTTTCGTTAGACAACAGGTCGGTAACTATCCCTAACAATGCTGTTGTCAAAATTAAAAAGGCAAGTTATGAACTTAATTATATTTCATTTAAAGAGAATCAATTTATAAACGGACTCCGCGAGAAGTTACTCTGGGGAGAAGACAAAAGAAATTTATAGACCATATATGACAAAAATACCAAAACATGTGTCCATCATCATGGATGGCAACGGCAGATGGGCAAAAAACAGAGGGCTGGACAGAGTTGAAGGGCATAAATCGGGAGTGGAATCGGTGAGAGCAGCTGTCGAATTTGCCGTAGAGAAGGGTGTTGAATATTTAAGTTTCTTCGCTTTTTCGGAAGAGAATTGGAAAAGACCTCAAGATGAGGTTTACACACTTATGGGTTTGATGGTGCAGGCAATAATTAACGAAATTCCGGCATTTAATAAAAATAATATTCGATTTAGAGTAATAGGAGATACTGAAAGACTTCCCGAAAATTTAAAAGAAAAGATTTATGAAGCAGAAAAGGGAACAGAGAATAACTCAGCTCTTACGGTAATAATATTTTTAAGTTACAGCGGAAAGTGGGATATTGTTCAGGCTGCAAAGAAATATCACCAATTTTTATCTGAAAATATTCAATTAGAACCGAAACTATCTGCAATAGAGATATTTGAGTCATTTCTTAGTACCAAAAATGTTCCCGATCCGGACCTTCTAATCCGGACCAGCGGAGAACAGCGAATCAGTAATTTTATGCTCTGGCAATGTGCTTACAGTGAATTTTATTTTTCAAATGTGCTTTGGCCCGATTTTCGCAAAACTGACTTTCAGGCAGCTTTGGATGCTTACTCTTCGCGCGAAAGAAGGTTTGGACAAACTGAAGAACAAATTAATAAAAAAAGTTAGCAGCTTTGGAAAAAATAAAAAGTTTATCTTTGCAAACTTACAGACAGAAATTGCAGATGAAGTCATTAAAATTAATTCTTTTCATTACCCTATTATTACCGATTCAGGTATTAGCACAGGAGGTCCAGAAGGGCAGCTCATTAACAATAGATTACGGACAACCGAAAAAATATATAGTTGGTGCTATAAACCTTTCGGGAGTCAAATTTATTAGAGCGGATCAAATAATCTCTATCACAGGTCTGGCTCCGGGAGTCGAAATTACAATTCCCAGCGAAGAGACTTCATCTATCCTCAAAAGAGTTTGGATGCAACGTTACTTTTCCGATGTATCGCTTTTGATAGATTCCGTTAAAAAAGATACCGTATATTTAAATTTGCACCTTGTTGAACGTCCGAGGGTTGTGAGGTGGGATTTCACCGGCATTCGTTCAGGAGAAAAATCTGAACTTCAAGACAGACTTAAATTGAGAAGAGGTACTGAGTTATCTGATTACGTTATTCGTTCATCTTCCGAAATTATTAAAAGATACTATGTTGAGAAGGGTTTTATTAACACAGCCGTTAACGTAACCCAGGAAGAGGATACCACTATAGCCAATGCCGTAAATGTGACGTTTAACGTCGACAGAAAATCAAAAGTGAAAATTAAAAAAATCAGATTTGAAGGGAACGAAAACGTTAAGTCTCTCACTTTGGCTATGTCAATGAAAAAAACAAAGGATAAAAGCCTTATAAACTTCTTTTCAAGCAAGAAATTCAACGAAAAGGAGTATGCCAACGATAAAAAGTCATTAATTCAAAAGTATAACGAAAGAGGATACAGAGATGCCAAAATTGTAAAAGATTCAATTTATTATCTCTCTGACAATAGATTGGCTATCGATTTTAAAATTGACGAAGGTAAGAAGTACTATTTCAGAAATATTACATGGACAGGAAACTCTCTTTATACTGCCGAAGCTCTGAACTCTGTTTTAAGAATACAAAAAGGCGACATTTATGATATGGTATCGATGCAAAAACGTCTTTTTGAGTCTCAGGACGGAAACATATCCAAACTTTACAGAGATGTAGGTTACTTATTCTTCAATGTAATGCCTGTTGAAGTTAATATCGAAGGCGATTCTGTAGATGTGGAAATGAGAATGGTTGAAGGAAAGCCTGCTATTTACAATAAAATCGTAATTAACGGTAATAATATCACACACGAAAAGATTGTAAGAAGAGAGCTTTATACAAGACCGGGTTATTTGTACAGTCAGCAATATCTGGAGAGATCAATCAGAGAACTCTCATCAATGGGACACTTTGATCCTGAGAAACTTATGGTTTACGGCTCGGGTTATAACCTTGTACCTAACCAAACTAACAATACCGTAGATGTAATTTATAATCTTGAAGAAAAACCAAACAGCCAGTTAGAAGTAGCAGGAGGTTGGGGAGGTAATACTTTTGTGGGTACATTGGGAGTAAGTTTTAGTAACTTCTCAATAAAGAGAATTTTTGACAAGAAAGCCTGGAGGCCTGTTCCACTTGGTGACGGTCAACAATTGGCATTAAGATTCCAAACAAACGGAACTTATTATACTGCACTTTCGGCCAGTTTTACAGAACCGTGGTTATTCGGTACTAAACCGACATCATTGAGTATTTCGGCTTATTATACCAGACAAACCAATGCATACTACTTCTTCCAAACGGCAACTCAGTCTATGGAAGTATTCGGAATATCTGCCGGAATCGGAACTCGTTTGAAATGGCCGGATAACTTATTTGTGCTGTCAAACGAATTAAGTGCTCAAACATATAAATTAACAAATTGGCAATATTATTTTCTGTTCTCTAACGGCTATTCAAACAATATAAGTTATAAAATAAGACTTAACAGGACCTCTACCGACCAAACAATTTATCCAAGAAAGGGGTCGGATATTCAACTTGGGCTTGCTCTTACACCTCCTTATTCACTTTTCAGGTCTAAAAACACAGATTATGAATCAATGACCGATGCAAAGAGATACAAATGGATAGAATATCACAAATGGACAGCTAAGGGTACACTTTATGTACCTATAACCAATGACCTTGTTCTTATGACCAGAGCGTTTTTCGGATATCTGGGATATTACAGTCGAAAACTCGGCTACTCACCGTTCGAAGGATTTGTTGTAGGTGGTGACGGAATGTCCGGCTACAATACTTATGGAACAGAAACAATAGGTCTGAGGGGCTATTCAAACGGTTCGCTTACTCCAAGGATTAACAGCGCTTATGCAGGAAATGTATATGATAAATTCTCCGTAGAGTTGCGTTATCCGTTGGTGCTGCAATCACAATCCACTATCTACGCACTTTTATTCCTTGAGGGTGGTAACTCCTGGTCAGATATCAGGGACTTTAATCCGTTTCAAATAAAAAGATCTGCCGGTATCGGAGTAAGGGTTCTCCTTCCGATTGTAGGTATGCTTGGTATTGACTGGGGTTATGGTTTCGATCCGGTTCCGGTTGAAGGTAAAGAGAGGGGTGGCAGTAACTTCCACTTCTTGATTGGGCAACAATTCTAAATTTCTATAGTTATGAAAAAGATTGTACTATCGTTTTTAGCTGTTTTACTTAGTGTAACTGGTTTATTTTCTCAGCAAACAGGTTACGTAAACACCGAAAAGATTCTTGAAAAAATGCCTGAGTATTCAGAAGCAAAACTATCATTAGATAATTTTAAAAGTCAATATGATGCATTAATTGTTGCTGAATATAAAAAGGTTGAGATTTTATATAACTCTTATCAAGCTCAAAAAATTAATATGAGTGAACCTCAACGCAAAATGAAGGAGAATGAGATTATTACAAAAGAGAGAGCTGTTAAAGAGATGCAACAAAAATATTTCGGTCAGGAAGGCGAAATGACCAAATTATCGGCGGAATTACTTGACCCAATAAAAGAAAAAGTTAATAAAGCCGTTATAGCTGTTGCCGAAGAGTTAAAAATTATTTTTATATTTGATATTTCGACTCTCAAAGGAGTATTATACAGTAGCCCTAAAGCAGATTATACTGGTTTAGTGCTTAAAAAATTAAACATTAAAGAAAACCAATAATTATCAATTTAATATGAAACTTATTTCAAAATTTTTTATCGTTTTGTTACTATTTGTGTCCGGTAGTGCAGTAGCTCAAGCTCCAAAATTTGGTCACATCAATCTTCAGGAGTTGGTTAATGTTATGCCTGAAAGAGACAGTGCGCTTGTTAAACTGGAAAAATACGGTAACGAGTTACAAGAGACTCTTACTACATGGCAAAATGAGTATCAAACAAAATTAAATACTTATCAGCAAAAATCTGCAACCTGGACAGCAGCAATTTTAGAGGCCAAACAAAAGGAACTTGTAGATCTTCAAAACAGATATGAACAATATCAACAAAGTGCCAATACCGATTTTCAACAAACTCAACAACAGCTTTTTGCTCCAGTTTACAAAAAAGCGAATGAGGTAATTGCTAAAATTGGTAAGGCTAACAATTTGGTTTACATTTTTGATACAACTTCAGGGACTATTCCTTACATAGATGCTACTCTCAGTACGGATGTACTTCCTTTGGCTAAAGCAGAGATGAAGATTCCTGCCGATAAAAAACCTATGCAGTTAAAATCTGCCGAAACACCTCCAGTTCAAAAATAATGAAAGAGGCTGCGGTAGGAATATTTGATTCAGGTGTTGGTGGCTTGTCTGTCTGGAGAGAGCTCATCAAAATCCTTCCTGCCGAAGAGTTTCTCTATGTTTCCGATAACGCTTTTTGCCCATATGGTCGAAAAAGTGCACAGGAAATAATTGACAGAACATATTTAATTACAGATTTTTTTATAAACAGAGGCGTCAAACTTGTTGTGGTGGCTTGTAATACGGCAACTGCAGCAGCGATTGACGCTCTTCGTTTAAAATACCCCAATTTGCCATTCGTCGGAATGGAGCCGGCAGTAAAACCTGCTGCTCTGCATTCAGAAACAGGTGTTATTGGTGTTCTTGCCACAAATGGTACTTTTAACGGCAAATTATACAATAGAACTCTTGAAAGATTTGCCACCGATATCAAAGTTATTGAACAGAGAGGTGACGGATTGGTAGAAATTGTCGAATCTGGCGATTTTGATTCAGAAAACTCTTATGTACTCCTTAAGAAATATATTGATCCAATGATTGAGAGTGGTGCCGACTATATAGTTTTAGGTTGCACTCACTATCCTTTTTTGGCTAAACAAATAGGTGAAATAGCAGGCGAAAAAGTGAAATTAATTGATCCTGCCCCTGCTGTTGCAATTCATACCAGAAATATTCTGGCAGAAAGAAAAATACTGGCAGAAAGTGTGAAAAAGAGTCTCAATAGGACTCTTTTTTTCTCTACCGGAGATATTACCGGACTTAAAAATCTGGCATTGTCTATTCTCCCGGGAATACCTGAAGATAATTTTTTTAAACTTAATTTTTAATAAACTATGACAGCTCAAACACTATTTTATTTTGTGCCGTTTGCTTCATTGTCAGCGTTGATTTTTGCCTATATATTTTTTAGGCAGATGATGAAAGAAAGCGAAGGTACAGACAGAATGAAAGATATTGCCTCTTATGTACGTAAGGGTGCGATGGCATATTTAAAACAACAGTACAAAATTGTATTTATTGTTTTTATTATAATCAGCATATTTTTTGCGATTTTGGCGTACGGTTTCGGAGTTCAAAATAAATGGGTCCCTTTTGCCTTTCTTACAGGAGGATTCTTTAGCGGACTCGCGGGTTTCATTGGGATGAAAACTGCAACATATGCATCTGCCAGAACAGCCAATGCTGCAAGAAAATCACTTAACAGCGGACTCAAACTTGCATTTCGTTCGGGTGCTGTTATGGGACTGACTGTAGTAGGACTTGGATTGCTCGACATTTCAATATGGTACATTGTTTTAAACAATTTTATTGATGTAACGGGACCTCAAAAATTGGCAATTATTACTACTACAATGTTGACATTTGGTATGGGGGCTTCTACTCAAGCGTTGTTTGCAAGAGTAGGGGGAGGAATTTATACAAAAGCTGCCGATGTTGGAGCCGATTTGGTCGGTAAAGTTGAGGCAGGAATTCCTGAAGATGATCCTCGTAACCCGGCTACCATTGCCGATAATGTTGGCGACAACGTAGGTGATGTTGCCGGAATGGGTGCCGACTTATATGAATCATATTGCGGTTCAATCCTCGCAACTGCAGCGCTTGGCGCATCTGCATTCAGTATTGATCCCTCTTTGCAATTGAAAGCTGTATTTGCTCCTATGTTAATTGCTGCTGCCGGTATTTTACTCTCAATTTTCGGAATTTTCCTCGTGAAAACTAAAGAGGGTGCCGGAATGAAGCAGCTTCTCAGATCGTTGGGTGTTGGAGTAAATGTAAGTTCGATTTTCATTGCAATTTTTACATTTGGGATTTTATATCTTCTCGGAATAGAAAACTGGGTTGGTATTTCATTATCTGTAACTACCGGTTTGCTGGCAGG
>CAZOOH010000099.1:0-7395 GCA_964581375.1 uncultured Muribaculaceae bacterium | reverse complement strand
CCTGTTATGTTAATGAAGAACAATTCTACTTCGAATTATGAACTGTATGCAATTTCATTTGCATATTACGATGCAAACTACAATACAATCCCTTCAACTCCAAAATTAAAAGTTGATTTGCCTGTAGCGCTTACATCAATTATTAATTCGGCTGTTTCAGTATTTTTCAGTATGACGGAACCGGTAATGTTTGTTGCAACATCTTCAAAGATTTATGCAGTGAATTTTGGCGGCGGTGTTGTATCTTATTCGGAAAAATACAGTGCTCCGGCAGGAGAACAGTTTACAAAAGCAAAACTATTTGTTCAAGGACGTTACCGTCTTAATAAAGCCGACTTTAATGCATCATCGGGTCCAATTTTCGAGTCGCCGCTTGAGTTGAATAAAAAAGCTGTTGTTGTAACAACACAAAAAAGTGAATACGAGGGAAATGTATATGTTATTCCAATTTCGAATCCGGCAACAGGCGATCTTAATTCGGCAACTGCCAAGAAATATTCGGGATTTGCAAAGATTATCGACATTACATTCCAAGGACAATAAATTTAAAATTAATGAGAAAATTTGCTCTGCTATTAGTTGTAAGTATGTTTTCAATGGGGCTCGCAGTGGCGGGCCCTGTGAAAACAGGTGTCAGTACACCAAAGAAAGATTCAGTTACGGCATACGATAAGCTTTTCAAAGAGAAGCACGAGATTGCCGACGGTATGTTTAAACTGCATAAGAAGAAGGAGAAAATCTATTTCGAGATTCCTCTCAATATGCTTAACAGAGATATGCTCATTGCATCGTCGGTCACAGAGACCAGCGACAACGGCAATGGTATAGTTGGAGGGAAGAACGATCCGATTCATATTAAGTTTACCAAATCTGGTGAGTCGGTTCAAATTCGAAGAATCAGTACCGATATCGTGAACGATAATCCAGCATCGGGAATTGCAAACGCCATTAAACGCAGTAATATGGGTTCAATCATGAAAAACTTCAAGATTGAGGCATTTACAAACGACAGTTCGGCAGTAGTAATTGATGTTACAAGTTTTTTTGCAGGCGAGAACAAAGATTTGACACCATTTGACAAATACAGCAGCTATACCTCATTTCAAAACCTTAAAAGAACCGAGAGCTTCCAGCAAGAGCGTTCGTTCCCGGGTAAAATAAAGGCATTTAAAGACAATATTGTAGTAACCAGTACGCTGAGTTATAATTACACACTCACAGAACCTATGTCAAATAAGGTTCTGCTTAAAGATGAGCCGTTTACCGTTGTAGTTTCCCGCTCGATTGTACTATTGAGTGAACAACCTGCAAGACCAAGAATGGCCGACTACAGAGTTGCAGTTTTTAACACCGAGAAGATTCTCTTCAGTGAAAACGAGCAAGCAGCAAGGAGTATTTACTATGCAAACAGATGGAATCTGGTACCTAAAGATATGGATACCTATAAAGCGGGTAAACTATCAGAGCCTGTAAAACCAATTGTATTTTACGTTGACAGTAATTTCCCGGCTAAATGGAAACCAGCTATAAAAGAGGGTATTGAACAGTGGAATGAGCTGTTCGAACAGGTGGGATTCAAAAATGCAATTGAAGCACTCGACTTCCCAACTCCTGAACAAGATCCTGAATTTGACCCCGATAACATTAAATATTCTTGTGTAAGATACGCTCCAATCGGAATCGAAAACGCAATGGGCCCATCTTGGGTAGACCCTCGCACCGGTGAAATTATAAATGCATCGGTTTATGTTTACCACGACATCATTAAGCTTTTGAATAACTGGATGTTTGTGCAGATATCGCCTGCCGATAAGAGAATCAGAAACAAAAATATTCCTGAAGCAATATTAAGCGACGGGTTACGTTATGTAATTTCGCACGAAGTTGGACACTGTCTGGGATTTATGCATAACATGAGTGCATCATCGGTTATTCCGGTCGATTCATTAAGATCGGCTCAATTTACTAACAAAACAGGAACAACAACATCCATAATGGATTATGCACGTTTTAATTATGTTGCTCAACCCGGTGATTTTGAGAAAGGAGTAAAACTTACCCCACCAAGATTTGGCGAGTATGACAAATTCCTCATAAAATGGAATTACAAATATTACCCGCAAGTACAATCTGCCCAAGAGGAAGCAGATATACTTTCGAAAATGGTCAGTGAGGCAATAAAGAGCCCGGTATATCGTTACGGTAAACAACTTTCAAGTCCGCTAGACCCTCGTTCTCAAACCGAAGACCTAGGCGATGATGCCATAAAAGCATCACTCTATGGAATCGAAAATTTAAAATATCTGACTGCAAACTACAACGATTGGGTATCTGCCCAAGATGAAGATTTTTCATACAGAAGTGAAATTTACGATGCAATCGTCTATCAATATGTGCGCTACATTAATCATGTTTTTGCATCAGTAGGAGGGGTCTATTTGACCGAAGCAAAGAATGTTGACAACATGCCAATCTTCAAAAGTGTAGAGAAAGAGAAACAAAAAGCTTCATTAAAATTTATTATGGACCAGGTTAAAACTCTCGCTTGGTTAGATAATGATGTCCTGATGAAGAAATTAACAATTATGGGCTCGGCAAACGATCTTATCTCAACAGTACTGGTAAAAGCAATTATTGCAGCTCCCAATAAAACATTGCTCTCCTCTTCAGTTTCAGAAGATCCTTACGATTTCTTCGAGTGTGCAGATGATGTATTCGAATATATCTGGCAAACAGCAAAAGAGAATAAGAGGCTTTCAAAAATCGACATATTTATGCACAATGAGTATGTGAAGAGCTTAATTGCAGGCTCTAATATAATGAAGGTTATAACAGGGGTAGGCATAACTGATGCATCTGCCAAAACCGAATTATTTGATATATTAAGGAAAGAAGATGTGAGCGGACGATTCGATAAACTTATTAAAGCTGAACAAGATGCCGATTACTCACCGGTTGCCGGTTATAATTTGCCTTCTACAAAATTCAATATTGCATTTAACAGAGAGAGCAATTTCTACATTTACCTTATTAAAACAAGAAATTTACTCAAAAAGCTCTCTAAATCGGCAGGTTCAAAAGAGGATAAACTTCACTATTCGCTTTTACTTAAGCAGATTAATTCAACATTAAATGTTAAAAAATAGCACTATCATATGAGATTAAATATTAAAATATCAGTTACGGTTCTATTTCTGCTTTTTTCGGCAACAATCTTATGTCAGAAAAAGGTCGATAATACACCAAAACCCGATAGTGCTAAAAAGCTAACGGCGTACGAAAAAATATTTGAGAAAAAGAGCAATGTGAAGAGTGTGAAAGGATTAATAACATTGCATAATATTTCCGGTAAATTGTATATTGAGCTACCGCTTAATTTACTGAAAAAGAGTTTTTTAATGAGCTCTGTAGTCGATAATTCGAGCAATCCTTCATTGAGCTATCAGGGGCAAAGAGCCTCAAGACCTATTGAGGTCTCCTTTTCGCGTACAGATTCATTAGTGCAGATAAATATTATTCCTGCACCTGTTATAACTTCGAAAGAGGATTCCGGAATTGCATCTGCCGTGGCAATGAGCTCTATGCCTAAAATTATTCACTCATGCCCAATTGCTGCGATTAATCCCGACAGTACTGCAATTTTGTTCGATGCAACATCGTTTTTTGTTTCGGGCAGTAAATATATTGGTGTTCTAAACTCAAGCGGTTTTGGCGGATTTATTCAAAAGGTCTCCAATTTTTCTAAAGATCTGTCATCGCTAAAAGATGTAGAATCCTATTCCGATAATATTGCCGTAATAAGCAATATGACATATACTTTCAATACCTATTTTTTAGGTATGGAATCGGGTGGAGTTGAATATCTTACCGTGGAACTCAGAACAACGCTTAAGCTTTTGCAAGATAATAACTTCCGTTACCGTTTTGCCGATTATAGAATTGGTACTGCTAACACGGAGTTTGAGCGATTCAGTTCATCTGAACAAAAGAGCTCATTTAACTATTTTGCAAACAGATGGAGGCTTGAACCATCAAATGTTGCAGATTATTCTGCCGGAAAGTTGAGTGAGCCGGTAAAACCGATTGTTTTTTATGTCGATACTCTGTTTACTCCTGTAAGACGAGAAGCTGTAAAACGCGGAATTCTTAAATGGAATAAGGTGTTCGAAAAGGCCGGGTTTAAAAATGTAATTACGGTTAAAGATTACCCTTCTAAAAAGGAGAATCCGTTATTTTCGGCTGCCGATAATTCATTCAGCTGTGTTAAGTATGCTTTGACTCCTTCCAGAAATATTTCGAGACAGATTAATACTGACCCTCGTACAGGAGAGATTCTAAGTGCAAATATTCTGTTTTATACCGATTCTCCGGTTACTTTACAGAGGGAGAGAATCTATCAAACTGCTTCAGTTGAGCCGGAGGTAAGAGACTATAAATTGAGCGAAAACCTTCTTTGCCACTCAATAGAGTTGGCGATGACCCGAGAGGCCGGTCTTTGCTTGGGGCTGACTCCAAACCTTGCTGCATCTGCCTGGATACCAACCGACTCATTGCGCTCGGCGTCATTTACTTCTAAAGAGGGAATTACCTCGAGTGTAACTGATTTTGTACGATATAATTATGTGGCTCAACCAGGCGACAGGGAGAAGGGTGTGAAGTTGTTTGCCGATGAACCGGGCGTTTATGATTATTATGCTATTGATTGGTTGTATCGTGTACTCCCACAGTTTAATACTCCTTTTGATGAAAAAGATTATTTGAGTAAACTAATAAGCTCTAAGGCTGGTGACAAACGTTTTTATTATGGCAGGGAGCAAAACGGCAGTGCAAATTTTGACCCTCGTGCTGTTGCCGAGGACCTTGGCGACGATAAGCTTAAATCGACTCTTTATGGTATTAATACTTTGAAATTTGTGAGCACAAATGCGGCAAATTGGGTCAATAAAGATGAGGTCGATGAATCTTATCGTGAACTTTTTGCCGATTTCATTTTCCTTAAGCTCTACGACTATTTTAAAGCTGTAATGGTGAACATTGGGGGGATGGAAATTAACAATAATTTTGAGGGCGATAAGAATCCTTCATTTAAGCCGCTAAGTAAGGAGTTACAAAAGAGGAGTCTGATGTTTATTCTTGAGCAAAGCGACAATTTAAAATGGCTCGACAATAAGGAGTTGCTTAAGATGTCTGGGATGAACGGAACATTTTCCGAGTATTATGCCAACAATCTTGCGAAGCTTGTATTTTACAGGATTCCGATGGTGGCATTTACTGCTTCAAAATCGGAAAATCCCTATTCGGTCGATGAAGTGCTTAGCGACATCAGAGAATTTGCAATGAAAAATCTGCTTAAAGGAGAGGAAATTAGCGATGCTCAAAAGTCGATATTGGTAACATTAACTCAATCGCTATTAAGCGAATCTAATTTGCCGGAAGTAAATTCGGCTAAGGCAAAAAGCAAAAGTGCCTTTACCCTCGAGGCAGATGCGCAGGCCGGTTCAGCTTTGGATGCCGGAATTGCCGGCTTCAATGCGAGTCTTGATCCGTTTATGGCCGAGAATGCCGGCTTCAATGCGAGTCTTGATCCGTTTATGGCCGAGAATGCCGGCTTTGAGCCGCTGATTGGAGTAAAATACCTCGTTAAGGACGATTTATCTGCTCTATACTATAAACACCTTTTAGAGCTTCGAAAAGAGCTAAAAAAGGCTAAATCTAAATCACGAAGTGAAGCATCCTCCAATTTCATTGGGTATCTGCTTTTGGCAGTAGACAAAGGTATTGGTGGTAAGTAAATAAAAAAGTTTGGTTAGATGGAAGCTGCCCGCAAGGGCAGCTTTTTTCTTTTGCCTTTATATTGCACATTTGTTTGATAATCATGTGTTTAAAAAACAAAACTCAAAAAAATCTTATGATTTTTTTGAGTTTTAATTTTCAACATCCTGTTATTCAGGCGTATGTGCAATATAAAGGCGAAAGCTACTCTTCTTTCCGTCTGGGTAGTCTGCCTGCTTCTTTAAGACTCTTGTTAATCATCCATTCCAACTGGCCGTTAATGCTGCGGAACTCATCTGCCGCCCACTTCTCAATGGCCTTCATTGTTTCGGAATCGATGCGCAGAACAAATGATTTTTTTTCGCCCATTGGATTAAGATTTAAAAGTTAATTCTATTGATTAAGAGTTCCTGCATTAATTACGGGAGATGTTTCTTTGTCGCCGCAAAGTACTACAAGTAAATTGCTTACCATAGCTGCCTTTTTCTCTTCGTCAAGTTCTACAATGTTTTTGGCCGATAAAAGATTCAGCGCCCCCTCTACCATGCTGACTGCTCCTTCTACAAGTTTGCTTCTGGCGGCGATTACTGCTGTAGCTTGCTGCCTCTTTAGCATCGCTTGCGCAATTTCAGGAGCATAGGCTAAGTAACCGATACGTGCCTCGATTACCTGAATACCGGCAAGCTTTAATCTTTCAACAACCTCTTCTTCAAGACTTTTGTTGACTACTTCAAAATTTGAACTCAGTGTAACAGATGCACTTTCATCTTCAAACTGATCGTAAGGGTAGGAGCCTACAAGTTTACGAACAGCCGCATCTGTCTGAATTTTAACGAACGATTCGTAGTTGTTAACTTCGAAAAGAGCTTTATAGGTGTTTTCTACCCTCCAAACCAAGATAGCACTAATCATTATTGGATTACCGAGTTTATCATTAACCTTAAGCCTTTCACTCTCAAAGTTTTTTGCCCGTAACGAAACATTCTCTCTCATATAAAATGGGAGTACCCAGTAGAACCCGTATTGCTTAATTGTGCCGGCATAAGCTCCAAAGAGTAGAAGTACTTTCGAACTGTTCGGGTTAATGATCATATAACCCGGCATAACGAAGAGGAACAAGATAATAGCTATAAACGTCACAACAATCTGCTCATTTAATCCGGCCAAAATTGCTGTTACGAATAAAATGACAGATACCAGAACCATCAGGTAACCATTGATTGCTTTAAAAGACTTTTCCATTTTTCAAATGATATTTAAGTGATATTAAAATGATATCAAAGATAGATAAAATAATTATAACTCAAAAAAATTTCGAGTTTTTTTGAGTTATAATTTTCAACCATCAGGTATTCAGGCAGAACTGTAATTTAGAGGTCATAGAACACCTATTATTCTCTTACAAATGTAGTTCGGTAATTAGCCGAGATCACATTTGAAGCAGGAATTCCGGTATAAAGTTCGAATCCATCAGAAACATTCTCTTTTATTAGTGAAAGTGTTCTATTATCGTTTATTGAAAATTTAGGGAAATTAATCAAAAAGTCAAAGACAATCCAACACCACCAGAACCAGTTACTCCCATTGAAAACACTGGCTTTATTTTTCTTGTATAATCAAGCT
>CAZOOH010000098.1:0-7411 GCA_964581375.1 uncultured Muribaculaceae bacterium | reverse complement strand
CATTGGAAGCGTAATATGACTTTGCTAAAGCGAATCTGCCGGCAAAATAATAAAGCAGAGCAATTGGAGAGATTAACACATCCTGAACAATATCTCTGTAAGCAAAAAAATCCGATCTTCCGGAAAAGAGCTTTTCAAAATGAGATTTAACACGCTCATAACTTTTGCTTTTCAGCATTTTAACAGAATCACCCCTCAAGGCCGGGTGAATCGAAATCCAATTCGACGGCATATCAAAAGGTATCTGCCCTGCAATCTTATACCCCTTTTGTCTAAGGAAAAGAGAAGAGAGCATAAAAGCAATCCCTGTGAGGCCGGGAATTAAAACCTTTCCAACCCTCATTCCAGCTCTGGTATTCATTAAAACCACCCTGTTTTTACCTTTCGGGAATCTCCCTATAAAGTCTAACATGATTTTTGGGTAATTAAAACCGTGAATCGGAGAGATAAAACAAAGCATTGTATTGGAATCAATTTTTTCAATAGTTGCAAGATCCAAATTTACAATACTGTACTTCTTACAATCAATGTTTTTACCGACAGCTATTTCAGAAATCCATTCAGATATTTTTCCAGAATTTCCTGTTCCCGAGAAATAAAAAATTACAATTTTCTTAATTTCATCCATTGCCGCAAGTTAACCCAACATCAGTTAAACCACTTTTGATAAATTGCTGTGTATGTTAAATCGCTCTTCATAGCATCTAGCGCCGTTTGCCATCTGCTTACCATTAATGCAGATGTGTTTTTCGAAAAAGCAATATAGTAATCGGACGACATTAATGAAAAAGATTGGTTAACATCAGCAATATTGTAACCCAACCCTTTTAATATTGAAGGGAAAGTCACCCCTGAGCAAACAAAAGCCTGCACCTCTCCATTCATCAACTTCCTGACCATTATTTCGGGGTCATTATTACTAACAAGGTTCGTGAAACCCTGCCCTCTCAAATATTGATCGGAGAACCAGGAGTTGACAGTACCAATCGAAGAGAGAGCCTTTGCTTGAGCCAGAGTTGTTATGGAAATACCTGAACTCTTTTTGGTGTAAATCCATGTAGTATTTGTGCCAATCGGGCCAACCCACTGGAAAAGATTAGTTCTTTGGTCGGTTTTATCCATTGTAAATAGGCATATATTCGGGTTAATCAAAGCCAGATTGTATCCGTTACTCCAAGAGGAGAGTTTGATATCGGAGTAAATATTGTTCCGCTTCATTATTTCACGCACAATATCGGTTCCAAACCCTGTTATATCGCCGTTATTATTGCGAAAAGTAAGAGGAGAATACTGTTCGGTATAAATCTGCATAGTACCGGGATAGTCACTGCTGTTCATATATTTTTGATACAACAACTTTAACTCACCGTTTTCTTTCAACTTATCTAACTGATATTGAAAATCGGCTACGACCGCGTCCGAAATACTTTTATTAAAAGCAAAATAAACCAAATCCGTTTTAATCAGAAACAGGTCTTTAACATTATAAATTGTCTTATTCAACGATTTGAGAGCAGCCTCAGCTGTAATTTTGTCGGAAGGAAATAAATCAATTTCGCCGTTAAGCAGCTTAGTAAATGCATCAACATTACTACTACAGTATACAAGATTTGTGAATCCCTCCTGAACAAGAAATTCCTCTATTGAATAATCGGCAATAACTCCGATTTTAGCTACCGACTTAGCATCCTCAAGATAATTAAGCGTAATACTGCTCTGAGGTTTTGCGTAAAACATCCAGTCAAGCGACGCAATGGGGCCTGCCCATTTAAATTGATCTTTTCTTTCAGAACTTAAGACAGTAGAAAACAACACCGTATTATTCTCATTTTTAACAACATCATAGGCCTGATCCCATTGCAAAACAGATACATCGAATTTTATATCCATTCTTTTGCAGATATCTCTCAGCAAATCGGGAGCTAATCCTTTGATTTCGCCGTTTTCGGTATAGTTTAAAGGTTTAAAATTTTCCGTATAAAACTTAAGATTTAATTTGTTTTCCGATTTTTCACACGATGTAAACAGAAGCACAATCAAAACCAACAAATAATAAAATGGGATAAGACGCCTTTTCATAATTTAACTATTTAATATTCACTTCGAATTTAACCAAAATTCCTAATAAATTCCGTTAATGTATAGTCGCTAATCTTTTTATTTGCCCTGCCTAAAGCGACCATTACTTCGTAGCACCCCGATTTATCGGCAATATATTTGATGTCTACATTGGGGCCAACAACTTCGGCATACTTTGCTTTTAATAAAACATCTTCCGGAATGTCTGTAACATCAATTGTTGTTGAATCAGATGATATTTTCCCGATTATTGGAGCGCGATAACCATCGATATACATATAAACCCCTTTGGGAGCAGCGTCCATCTCGCTAAGTAATCTCAAATACCCGTCTTTGTAGCCAATATGCGCCAATGCCATTACAGTATCCCTTTTAGTAGTATAAGAACCTCCATAACCCACACTCTCTCCCTTAGGAATCTTTTTGATTTGCGAAATTTTCGTATAAATCTCCAAAGTGTGCTTTGCATCTTTCGATACCGGACGACTTGCATTCGGAGCACCGCCAACCAATCCGATTCCAATTCGGACCATTTGGAAATTGACATCCTGATTATTAAGTAAAATCACACTATCTGTGCAGGCAAAAGTGACAGGTGCCTTAGGCAATTTGGTCAGGTACTTATTCAGAATTTCAATTTGCCTGTTACAATTTGTAAAATCATCACCTTTAATATCGTAAAAATGACTCATATAGAACTCCAGGTCAAGTTCAGATGTATAGTAATTAAAATTTTGACTTAATAATTCAACTTCATCATCAAGTAACCCTAAACGATTCATATGAGTGTCAAGGTGAATAATAACAGAACCTCTGCCATTGGATTTACAGAAGTTATTCCACCTCAATAACTGTTCTAAACAATTTACGCAAGGTGTTATATTGTTAATTTTTAAATATTTCTCTTCGCCGTCTAAGATTCCGGCAAGAGTGTAAATAACTGCATCGGATTGAGGTAAAATTTCACGGAGCTCTATAGCCTCAAAAAGCTCTGCAACAAAAAAATGCTTTGTACCAACAGCATAAAGAGCAGGAGCAACATCCTTCATCTGCAAACCGTGAACTTCGGCTTTAAGAACTGCAGCGCATATAGAATTTGTTTTACCGGCCTTCTCCTTAAATAATAAAAAATTGTGAACTACAGCATCAATATCTCTTATCCGAACTATTGGTTTAATGCCAAAAGCATCTGCCGGTATTGCCCTCATAATAAATCATTTATTTATCGGTTAGTTTTGTAATTCCTCCTCTTCATCTCTTATATGGCAGATGTCCTGAGGTTCGGCATGGATAAATATTTCGCTTCTCGGGATTATATCAATTAGCTCCTTCTCAATTTTATCACAAAGTTCATGCACATCTTTGAGAGTAGCATTAGGTTCAACATGAATATTAAATTTTATAAAAGTATCTGCTCCGGCAGTACGAACTTTAAGACTGTGAAAGCGTCTTATGTCGGGATATTTTTCGAGAAATTGCTGTACTTTAACGATTGTCTCCTGAGGGGCTTTGTCGAGTAAGACATCAACTGCTCTTTTCCCTAATTTATACGATACAAACAGAACAATAAGAGCTACCACAAGCGCAGCAACAGAGTCCGCAAAGAAGAACCCGAAGTTAGCGCAAATAAGCCCGAATAAAACTACGGCAGAACTCCATATATCGGTGGAAAAGTGTAATGCATCTGCCTCAAGAGCCTGACTATTATGTTTTTTGGCCACTTTATATAATGCCCTTGAGCGAGTTACATCTATTAATATTGAACTTATTACGACAATGTAACTCCAAATGTTAACATCTATATGTGTTTTACCTGTAGAAAGACGATCTACTGCTTCATAAATAATCCAGGCACAAGTAACAAGTAACAAGATTGTCTCGATGAATGCCGAGAAATTTTCGATTTTACCATGTCCGTAGTTGTGTTCTCTGTCGGCAGGTTTATCGGAGATTCTGACAGAAAAATAGGTTATTACGGCAGCCACCAAATCAAATCCTGAATGTAACGCCTCAGACAAGATACCCAAACTGCCTGTAAGTAAACCTACTATTAATTTGAATCCCGTAAGAAACACTGCAGCAAATACCGATAACAATGCCACCCTTTTTTTCTCTTTTACCATAAATTTTACTTGATTTTAAAATTATGAAACAGTAAGCAATAAAAGTCGTTTTCCCTGTATTAATACAAGTTTATACAAATTTAGTAAAAGTTATCTTCTAATTGTCAGCATCCCGATTCACAATCGATTTCTATGTATTCTATTTGAATCGTTGTATGTATAATACCAAATTCGTTTTTTAAATTTATCTGCAACTCTTTCAAAAAATTTTCTCCGGCACCTTCGGGCATATACAGATGTACCGATAAAGCAACTTGTGAAGTACTCATTGCCCACACATGTAAATCGTGAATGTTTTTAACTCCTTTACTGTTTTTAAGAAAAGATTGTACTTTTTCAATATCAATTTGTTTAGGAACTGCATCCAGCGCCAAATCAACAGAAGCAGTAAACAATCTCCACGTACCCCATAAGATTACCAAAATAATGATTAAACTTGTGAGAGGGTCAATCCATTGTTGTCCCGTGAAATTAATAAGCAATCCGGTAACAACGACACCCAATGACACTCCGGCATCTGCTGCCATATGTAAGAATGCACCCTTTACATTAAGATCATGTTCCTGTCCTTTAAGGAACAATAACGCTGTAAATGTGTTTACAAAAACTCCGATAGCAGCAACTACAATAATCGGGGTACCCAAAACAGGTTGAGGATTATTAAGTTTTTCGATTGCACTCCATGCAATTGCACCAACCGCACCAAAAAGGAGAACTGCATTTAATATTGAAACTAGTATAGTTGTTTTACGCAATCCGTAAGTATATTTCCCTTTGGGTTTTATTGTAGCCATCCATGCAGCTGCCCAGGCAAAAACAAGTCCGAATACGTCACTTGCATTATGGCCGGCATCTGCAAGCAAAGCAGAAGAATTAGCGATTAATCCATAAATAATCTCAATAATTACAAATGCAACATTTAACCCTATACCTATAGCAAAGGCTCTTCCGTGTGAAATATGATTATGAGAGTGCTCCATAAATTAATGAGAAACAACTTTTAAACCGATAATTGAAAATATCAGGGTCGCTAAGAAGAAAAGCCTCATGAAAGTTGTAGGCTCTTTAAACACGAAAATACCCACCAAAACTGTACCCACTGCTCCTATACCGGTCCAGACTGCGTAAGCAGTCCCTATTGGCAGAGTTTGCGTAGCTTTTACCAGGAGCACCATACTTACGGTCAGACAGATTAAAAATCCACCGTACCACAAATACATTATATTCCCTGTGCTTTCGTTAGCCTTCCCCAGGCAGAAAGCAAAAGCAGTCTCAAACAGACCGGCTATAGTTAGTAAAATCCAATTCACGAATTAATATGATTTATAGTTTACCTCAGAATTAGTGTGAATTCTGTACTGTTCATAATCAAAATCATTATGAAGAATATGATATATCCACCACCTTTTTAAGAAGTTCAGAATCTCTTTAGGATCCGGCGGATTCGGACTCATCAATTCAACATTATACATAGCCACTTTATATATATAGTCTCTGTGTAAATTTTTATGACTCACATATTTAGGATAAGACAATTCTTTCATATACGTCTCCTCTTTTTTAAAGTGAATGAGACCATAGTCAGTCATTTTTGTAAGAATGTGCGCAAACTCCTCTCTGTTAGTAATTTTTAACATACTATTGTAAATATTCAACAGCTCTTTATGTTCACTGTCAATCTTCTCGTTCCCGATAGATAACTCTTTTGACCATTTAATCTCCGTAAAATCCATATATATAAGATATTGTTTTTATGCTAATTACAATTATCGACAATTATAAATAAAATAGTGGCTAAAGTTATAAATAATTTCATTTCTTGGTTTTACATAAAACGAAAAAACACTATTTTTGCCTCATTCCACGCAAAATTTTCCAAATGAATTTCAAACCAGTCAACATGTTCAAAATTTCGTCCGCCTCTTTTGCAGATACCAAACCACACTACGACATTCTCGACGGTTTACGCGGTGTTGCAGCAATCACGGTAGTTTGTTTTCATATCTTTGAGGCTTATGCGACAAGTCATTTAGATCAAAAAATCAATCACGGTTATTTAGCGGTAGATTTTTTCTTTATACTCTCGGGGTTCGTAATAGGTTATGCTTATGACGACAGGATGAAAAAGATGAGCCCTCTTGAGTTTATTAAGCGCAGATTCATTCGGCTTCACCCTATGGTTCTTTTTGGTTCTGTTGTGGGAGCATTAATGTTTTATACACAAGGTTGCTCCGTTTGGGACGTAACAAAAGTATCTGCCTTAATGTTACTGACAGCAACCCTGTTAAGTGCACTGCTTATTCCGGCTACAGTCGGAACAGAGATTCGCGGAGTTGGCGAAATGTACCCGCTGAACGGACCAAGCTGGTCTCTTTTTTTCGAATACATCGGGAATATTCTTTATCTGTTTTTTATTCGGAAACTCGCTACAAAAGCACTCACAATTTTAGTTGTACTCGCCGCATTGGGATTGGCAGGTTTTGCAATATGGGGGCCTTACGGCGATATCTGCGTCGGCTACTCTCTTACTGGCGATAACATGTTAGGAGGCTCATTACGTCTTCTCTTCTCTTTTTCGGCAGGACTTTTACTCTCAAGAATATTTAAACCTGTAAATGTGAAGGGGGCATTCTGGATTGGCACTGTTGCGATAATAACAATATCTGCAATTCCACGTATAGGCGGCAGTGATCATCTCTGGATGAACGGTTTGTACGACACACTTTGCGCAGTTGTTATATTCCCGTTATTAGTCTTTATAGGTGCTTCAGGAAAAACTAAACATAATTTTACGATACGTCTGACCAAGTTTCTGGGAGATATCTCTTACCCCCTCTACATGGTTCACTATCCATTTATTTACCTTTATTACGCCTGGGTAAAGAACAAGAATCTGACATTTCTCCAGTCGCTCCCGGGTGCAATTGCGCTTATAGTCGGCAGCTTACTGCTGGCATACCTCAGTTTAAAACTGTACGACGAACCGGCACGTAAGTTCTTAGCAAAACACCTTTTGAAAAGTAAGCAGAGTTAAGTTTCTTTTACTCCAAAAAGAAAACGATAGTACTTACGACTCTGGCTTTTTGGATATACGGCTCCTTAGGAACATCGCCTGCCTCCTCGTCATAATATTGTCCTGCAATTGTAATCTGCCTGTCAAGATCCCAATTTTTAGTCAGTGTCCTTTAAGACTTTATTGTTAAATTGAC
>CAZOOH010000097.1:0-7463 GCA_964581375.1 uncultured Muribaculaceae bacterium | reverse complement strand
TAAAACAGAGTAACCGATTATTCCTGTACCAATTACAGTTGCAACAGCCGGAATTAAAGCCAAAGGCAAAACGTAAGATACAATATGCTTTTGTGCATCGGCAGATTCATCTTTAACACCCTCCCAAGCCATTTTTGGATTCATAATAAACTGTTTAGCCAAATTAAAAAAAGAAGTTTCCATAGTTTAAGTTTTGAAGTTTTAGAAAATTTAAGTTATTTAAGTAAAGTCAATTCGGCGATATTTGTCAGTTTTCCCTTTTTGTCGTAAGATTCCGATCTTACCAGGCCTACATTTTTGGCATACCATTCAGTGACCTTGGTTTGAATCTTCATCATCAAAATCTTTGAACTTGTATCATAAGAGATTTTGTAACACTCAAAAGTACCTGCCGGAGTTGTAATACTCTCAATCGCTTCAACCCTTCTGTTTGTAATATTTACAGTAATACCCATCGCAACAATCCCGGCACCCATTTTCATAGAAAGTGAAGCATCGCTTAAAACCTGACCGGGCGACATTTTTGAAGGAAACTGCATATTGTTTGATTCAATCTGGAACCCCTTAGGATCCTTAACATCCATAGAACTCAAAATATTCATCATATCAACATAGAAAACACCGTTTTCGCACCACATGTCATAATCATAATTCATTTTAGACTGATTCGACTTGTCAAAAACCTCAGTGTTTAACCTCACCTTAACTCCTCCGGGTAAATTACTGGTCTCCGTAATAACTGTTTTGGCAGTTGATTCAACCACACCGGGCTTATTATAATATGTATAACCCATAACAGTACCCTTCTTAAGTGGAATAAATACGTCGCAATCCTGAGCATACGTAGAAAGTGCAGATATCAATGCTGCAGCTATAAAAATAATTTTTTTCATAAAGTAAGTTTATAATGTGTATAGTTATTATAAATGGAAAACATTTACAGGAGAGTTTTATAAAGTTATAAATAAGATTTATATAAGAGAAATTTTAATAATAAATACACTAAAATCTTAACAAAATAGAAAGTGCGGAAATAGAATTAAACAAAAATAAGTTCTTACGATTTTTTACAATTTACTTATAAATTAATATCGAAAGTGTGTATTTATGGGAAAATTGTTTTTATTTTTGTATAAAGACAATAACAATAAAAACAGAAAATATGTTAGACTTCAACAACACCGAAAAGGCATTTTCGAACAAATCCAAGTTCGAACTTTACAATGCCTACCTCTTGTTCAGCGTCATGAAACACCAAAGTATCGTGAGTTTTTTCAAATGGGGTGTAAACATTGCGCGCAAAATTCATTTTCCGCTCTCTTGGGCAGTAAAACCAACCCTTTACAAACAATTCGTAGGAGGTGAAACTTTGGAAGATACCATTAAAACTATGGAGTCACTCGCAAAGTTCAATATCAAATCGGTACTCGACTATTCAGCCGAAGGAGGAGGAACACCGGCAGACATTGAAAATATGTTCAAAGAGACACTTAAATCGATAGAGTTCGCTAAAAATCAGCCTAACATAGCATATACCGTATTCAAACCATCCGGATTAATCGAACCCGAACTTTGCGAAAGACTTGCAAACAAAAACTATCTGCCTACAGAGGAGGAGAAGAAGGAGTATCAAAATTTCAAAGACCGTTTCAACGCACTGCTCGATAAAGCGGCCGAATACAAAGTGCGAATTCTGGTAGATGCCGAAGACTATACTTGCCAACCGCTGTTCGACGAATTGGCCGAAGAGGGCATGAGGAAGCACAACAAAGAGAGAGCTATTGTATTCCAGACACTTCAAATGTATCGTAAAGACAGGCTCGACTACCTAAAATGGTTGCATAAAGATGCAATCGAGCACAAATATATATCGGGAGTTAAATTTGTAAGAGGAGCATATATGGAAGAAGAACGCCGTTTGTCAGCAGAGAGAGGTTATCCTTCTCCAATCTGCGATACCAAGGCAGATACCGATGCCCTTTATGATGCTGCACTCGAGTATTCGGTAAGCAATATAGATGTATTCGAGATATTCAACGGTACTCACAATTACAGAAGTAACCAATATCTGGCCGAACTGATCGATAAAAAAGGACTAAAAAGAGACGACGAAAGAATATACTCATCACAACTCTTCGGAATGAGCGACAATATTTCATTTAACATGGCAGCCGAAGGATTCAGAGTATGTAAATATATTCCTTACGCACCTGTAAACAGAGTATTGCCGTATCTGCTCAGGAGAGCTCAGGAGAATACATCAATGGCAGGCCAAACCAGCAGAGAATTGGATCTCTTAAAAACTGAAGTCAAAAGGAGAAGATCAAACTAAACATATTATCAAAGCAAAATAAGATTAAACTACTGACTAATAACTAACAAAAGACCCTCCTGCGAGAATATAAGTATTCGAGTCGGAGGGTTTTTTAATATTTAAAATCTAAGTTTGTTTATTAGAAAAGAGTCGGTTCAACAACTATTGTAGGATGCTCTTTTTGAATGAGATTGTCGACTATCTGAGCACTTAAAAGAGCCATCGGAATATTACCGCCCGGGTTTACAGAACCGCCTGTAAAGAAAAGGTTTTTAATTTGAGTAGATTTATTCGGGTGTTCAGAGAAAGTAGCTATAACTTTATTCGGATGTACTCCGTGAACAGCTCCCTTATAACAGTTGTAATCTCTTTCGAGAGTAACAGGAGTAATTATTCGTTCAAATATGATATCTTTCTTTAAATCGATTCCGTAAGCCTCGTAAATTCTTTTTAAAATCAAAATTCTCGATTGACTTATCTGCGTATTCCAATCCTGACCACTGTTAACAGGAGCATTAATCCTTACCTGCCAGTTTTCGCAATTAGAAGGAGCATCACTTTTGTTTATTTTTGAGCTGATGTAAATTGCAATAACAGGGTCAGAAGATATAATTTTACGCCCGAAGAGCAAATCGTACTCCTTTTCGGTGTTACCCCCCAAAATCATATTGTAACAATCCAGTTTAGGCGAAGTCCTCTTTACTCCCCACATAAAGACCAGAGCAGAATAAGTCAGCTCTCTGTTCGTCAGTTTAATTTCATCGGGGTTTTTGAAAAGTTTGGCAGATGAGTATAATACATCCGCATTCGATATTACGGCATCAAAATGTACAGGAGCACCCTTTACCATAACACCGGTTGCAGTATCATTTTCAATTATAATTTTCTCTACAGGAGTACTAAACCTGAACACAACTCTTTTCTCTTTTGCAAGAGCCATTAATGCATTGATTAAATTATAGAAACCCCCTTGAATAAAATAACGGGAAGTACCAAACTGTGTATAAGAACCTAGATCCAGAACCGAAGATTTACCGTACGGATCGACACCGTTAAAAATATTAAAAGTGTCAAACACCTTTGCCAAATCTTTATCGATAAAGGCATCCTCATTTATTTTATGAAGCGACTTAGAGAGATATTTAAACGATTTTAAAAAAAGTTTGTTGTAATCGGAAGAGAAGAGAGTTCCCGGTTTTGAGCCATCCTTTTTTACAAGTGCATTCATCGCTACACTGTAAAGATTATTAGAATCGGTAATTCTTTTCTCAATATTTTCAAAAGGTTCGGGAGAAGTCTTTTTTACCTCTTCTCTTAACTTTTTTTGATCCGAATAGTATTTGAAAATTTTACCGTTTGGCAAGATGTATTTACAGTTTACATCAACTTTAGAATATTTGAGAAATATTTCGGTACTTGCTTTTGAGTCTCTGAACAGATCTTCAATATATTGCGGCATCGCAATTATATTAGGTCCTGTATCGAAACGAAAACCATCTGCGCGAATTTCGGATATTTTGCCCCCGGGTATCGGGTTCTTTTCGAAAACCGTAACATTGTGGCCCCTGTTAGCCAATCGGATGGCAACAGCCAGTCCGCCAATTCCGGAACCGACAACGGCAATTTTCATTCTACAAATCCGAGATTAAAGGCATAATTTTGCCACAATAATTAAAAAAATCTAATTTTAACAAATATATAAATTTTTAAAATCATAATCAATTAATGGAATTCTTGACAGTTAAAAACTTTCCCGTAATCGGAATGACTTGTGCCAATTGTGCTTTAGGAATTGAGAAACTCATTAAAAATCATAAAGGAGTAGAGGAGGCAGCCGTAAACTTTGCATCGGGAACACTATATGTAAAGTTCGATAAAAGAGTCACTTCAGATCAGGAACTTAGAGCTGCAGTTCAAAATTTGGGATACGATATAATTATTGAAGACGAGAGTGAAAGTATTGCAGATGATATTCACGAAAGAGAGTTAAAATTATTTCGATATCGATTGGCAGGAGTGTGGGTGTTATCGGCAATAATAATGTTGTTGCCATTTATATACAATGAGAGTTCAAAGCTGAATATTGTACTGCTTTTACTTACGATACCGGTACTTATTATAGGAAAACGATTTTATATAAACGCATGGAAACAGGCAAAACATCTCTCCTCAAATATGGATACATTAGTTGCCGTAAGTACTGCAATTGCATTTCTTTACAGCGCTTTCACAACTTTTTTCCCGGAATTCTGGATGCAGAGAGGCATTCATGCTATGGTCTATTATGAGGCTGCTGCAATGATTATATCATTCGTGATGTTGGGCAAATATCTGGAGGAGAGAGCAAAAGGGAGTACTGCATCTGCCCTGAAAAAACTGATGGGCCTCACGCCAAAAACAGCACTCGTTGCCAGAGGAGGCAGCGAAATGTATCTGCCTGTAAAGCAGATAGTAATAGGCGATATAGTGGTAATAAGGCCTGGCGAAAAAATTCCGGTGGACGGAGTAGTTACCGAAGGGAATTCGTTTGTAAATGAGAGCATGATTACAGGAGAGCCTGTAGCAGTTGAAAAATGGAAAAACTCCGAAGTTTTTGCAGGGACAATAAATGAAAAGGGGAGCTTTAGAATGAAGGCTGCAAAAGTAGGGGCTGACACTCTGCTTTCAGGAATTATTGATATGGTTAGAAAAGCACAGGGGAGCAAAGCGCCGGTTCAAAAGAGTGTCGATAAAATTGCGGCAATATTCGTACCGGCAATTTTAGTGATTTCTTTAGTGACTTTTGCAGCCTGGTACCTGATAGGAGGGGCAGGCGAGTTAACAAGAGGCCTCCTTGCAGCAGTATCAGTTTTAGTCATAGCCTGCCCTTGCGCGCTTGGTCTTGCGACACCAACCGCTCTTATGGTAGGAATAGGCAAAGGAGCATCCCGCCACATTTTAATAAAAGACGCAGTGGCACTCGAACAAATGAGAAAAATCGATACAGTTGTACTCGATAAAACAGGAACAATAACCGAAGGAAAGCCCACAGTCAATCAATGGCACTGGATTTCGAAAGAGAGTGATTTGCTTTACGGAATACTCTCAAAAATCGAGAAGATGTCCGAGCATCCGCTTGCCGAAGCAATTGTTGCAAGTATATCTGCCAAAAAACCGAAAATGTTCCTGCCTCATTTTGAAGTTGTTGAATTCAAAAGTCTTACAGGCGAAGGCGTCGAAGCTTATGTAAACGGCAAACGTTACTGGGTGGCAAGCAAAGAGTTTGCCATTAAAACTTGCCCCGAATTCGACACACAGGTTCACTCCCTGTTCGAAACACTCGAATCCCGCGGAGAGAGCATCGTTGTCTTCGGGCACGAAACCTCACCCGCCGCCGTCATCTCACTTACCGACACAATCAAACCAACCGCTGCTGCCGCAGTAGAGCAGCTCCACAAACGCAAAATCCGGGTTCACCTGCTCACCGGCGACAACAGCCGCTCCGCGGCCGCTGTCGCAGCCGCGACCGGCATCCGGCACATAAAATCATCCGTAAAACCTTCCGAAAAGGAGAGTTATATAAGAGAGCTGCAACAGCAAGGATTTAAAGTTGCCATGGTGGGCGACGGAATCAACGACTCGCAGGCATTGGCAATAGCCGACGTAAGCATTGCAATGGGAAAAGGTACCGATATTGCTATGGGAGTGGCAATGGTTACACTTATAACCTCCGATCTTAATCTGCTTCCCGAAGCATTTGACCTGTCAAGCAAAACAGTAAAGCTCATAAAGCAAAATCTCTTTTGGGCATTCATCTATAATTTAATTGGAATTCCGCTTGCAGCAGGGCTGCTATACCCGTTTACAGGTTTCATGCTCAACCCAATGATTGCCGCAGCCGCAATGGCTTTCAGCTCTGTTTCGGTTGTCTTAAACAGTCTGCGCGTTGGCCTCACCCTTAAATCTTAAGTAAGGATTTGATAAGGATTACGAAAGGATTTGATAAGGATTAAGTAAGGATTTGGTAAGGATTACGAAAGGATTACCAGCCGAATGGATGTTTCGATAAGGATTGAGCGGCATAAGGGTGGTAATCCCCTTTAAGCCCAACAGGGGTTGCGTGACGAATGTCATGAACAATTTCGATACAGTTACGCACCTCTCCAAGACCAAAACCGTTCCCTGCAAGAATCTCTTTATAAGAGTGGGTATGCAACTCAGTAAAACCCTCCGAAAACTCAATCTCCTCACCTCCCATAACCAGAGAGCGGTATGTCCGTTTTCCGGATTCCTTTGCCTGCTGAGGAAGAGTGTCGTAATTTATGCTAAGAAAATATCTTACACGTGCCCTTTCAAACTCCAGATAACCAGCAACCCTGTCGTGAGAGGCAACATTAACAACATTTTTAGAGACCTTTCCGAATACCCACGATAGCATGTCATAAAAGTGCACCCCAATATTAGTGGCTACGCCGCCGCTTTTGTGAACATCACCCTTCCAGCTTGTATAGTACCAGTTACCCCGTGAAGTAATGTATGTCAGATCCACATCGTAAATCTTGTCCGCCGGGCCGCTTTCTACACGTTTTTTAAGATTGATAATTGCATCGTGTAACCTCAGTTGTAAAATATTGTTAATTTTCTTTCCACTCTCTCTCTCCACATCCTCCAGAGCGTCAATGTTCCAAGGATTGAGAACCAGCGGTTTTTCGCAAATAACATCTGCACCCAAACGAAGAGCATAACGAATATGAGCATCATGTAAATAATTGGGTGTACACACAGTTACATAATCGACATTTTTATTTTTCGACAAATGACGGTCAAAGAGTTCAAACTGAGTGAAAAAAGAGCAGTCAGGGAAAAATGAGTCCATAATACCCACGCTGTCAAATATATCGTATGCTGCAACAAGATTATTTCCGGTATCTTTGATGGCTCTTAAGTGCCTCGGAGCAATATAACCGGCAGCTCCCACCAATGCAAAATTCTTCATCTCTAATTATTTTTCAATTAAAACAATTCCCAAACCAATCCCCAATCACCTTGCCCCCACAAATTACTAATCACTAATCACCAATCACCAGTCCCTAGTCCCCAGTCTCCAATCCCCAGTCACCTTGCCTCCACCAATCACTAATCACTAATCACTAATCACCAATCACCAGTC
>CAZOOH010000096.1:0-7497 GCA_964581375.1 uncultured Muribaculaceae bacterium | reverse complement strand
GCTGAACCAATGGAGCTCTACCAACGCAGAGGGTAAATTTAAAATTCCGGGAATATTACCAGGGTCCTATACGATGGAGGTCTCTTCTCTGGGCTATCAAAAGATGGCTATTCCGGTGAAGATTGCTCAGGATTATACAGGATTCAAAATTCAGTTAAAAGAGGAGAATCTTACTCTCGACGATGTAATCGTTACTGCGAAGGCAGGATCTGCTCTTAACTCATCTTCAAGAATTGATAAATCTGCAATTCAACACTTGCAGGCAACCAGTCTTGCAGATGTTATGCAACTGCTGCCGGGAAGTGTAATAAAGAATCCGGATTTGAACTCTGCAAACGTTATTACAATCCGTTCGATTTCCAATACATCCGGTTTTAACTCCAGAGGTGTGGGGATTTTGGTAAACGGGGCTAAGGTATCAAATGATGCTACTTTGAGTTCTTCTGAATCTTATGACTTTAGAAATGTCTCAACTGACAATATTGAAAATGTGGAGGTACTAAAAGGCGTTGTTTCGGCAGAGTATGGCGACTTAACTTCGGGAGCGATAATTGTTACAACAAAAACCGGTAAAACTCCTTTAGATATTCGCGTAAAAACAGACCCTAGAACCAAAGCCATATCATTGAGTAAAGGTGTCGCATTGGGTAAAAACAACGGAAACCTTAACTTTGATGTTGACTATGCCCGTTCATTTGCAAATATGGTTTCGCCTGTAAGTGTATTTGACCGTACTACTCTCGGCATTACTTATTCAAATACTTTTAACCAGCAAAGAACTCCTTTTAAGTTTAATTTCAGGGTTAGTGGTTATATGACAGGAAATAGTGTAACAAGTGACCCGGACGTTTCAAGTCTTGATTTTACCAAAAACAGAAACAACAACCTTGCAGTTGCTCTCTTCGGAAACTGGATGTTGAATAAGTCGTTTATAACTTCTCTTACATATAACATTTCCGGAAACGTAAGCAACAATAAATTACAAAAATTTGTTGTAACTAATCAATTACCTCTTGTTACAACAAGTACTCGTGACGAAGGAATATCTTTAGGTTACTACACAGGTACACTTGATCAAAGAGATCAAAGAATTGATGAAAGACCTGTTTATCTTAACGCAAAATTATCTGCAAATTTAAATAAGATGTCGGGAGATATTCTGTTTAAAACAACACTTGGTTTTGAGTTTAATACAAAAGGTAATAACGGAAGGGGTGAATATTATATTGGTTCGGCAATGCCTCAGTGGTTCAGAGAGAGGCACTATTCCGATATTCCTTATATGTCGGATTTAAGTGCTTTTGTTGAGGAAAAAATTTATTTGCCTGTTGGTAAAACTGCATTCGATTTAAGTGCAGGTGTTCGTTTTAACAAAATGATAATTTCGGGATACAGCTATGACCCAATTCTTGATCCTCGTTTTAATCTTAAGTATACTATTATAAAACAAAAGAAAAACGGTATTTTCAGACAACTTGCGCTTCGCGGAGGTTGGGGTATCATGCAAAGATTGCCGTCTATTGGTTATTTATATCCTGCTCCTAATTATATCGATAATCCATTGTTCCAATACAGAAATTCTCAAACTGGTCAGAATCTGGCAATCGTACAAACAAGTATTATTGACGGAAGGCTTCCTTATAATCTCAAACCGGAAAAAACCAATAATATTTAATGAGGATTTGACCGGAGGTATTACCGGTAATTCAAATTTCCTTACAGAAACTTACAATTACTATTCTCCTGTTACCAGTTTGTCGGCTGCTCCAAAATATGAAAATGGTATTTTATATCAATTGATTAATGGTGTTTATGTACCTGTTACATACACTCCTACAGTTGAGTTTAAAACATACAGCAGACCTGACAACCGCGGTAAAGTTAAGAAGTGGGGAGTTGAGTATGATTTAGATTTCGGAAAGATTAAAGCTTTAAATACATCTGTTCTTGTTTCAGGTGCTTACATAAAATCGGAAGATTCATCTCCGGGATTAGTTTACTCTTATTTAGGAACTACCGACCCTCTGAATTCTGCTCAGAAATTCCCTTACATAGGTATTTATGAAGGGCAAAGCAGTTTAACACTAGGTACCGGTCGCGACCGACTCACTTCCAGCATCAATCTGGTAACGAATATTCCTTCTTTGAGAATGGTTGTCTCTTTGACTACTCAGTGTGTTTGGATGGAGAGGAGCTGGAGTTTGTATGATAAAGGAAACATCTATACTTTAGACAGTCAGGGAAATCCTGTTTATGGAGATTATAACAATAAATCAAATCTGGCTACTTTGTACAGAAATCCTATCGCTTATATAGATCAAAATGGTGTTATTCACGATTTTGATATATACTTCACAACTACGGATTCTGCATTAAAAACCAGATTAGCAATGATGAGACAATCTACAAATTACAGTTTTACTTTCCTGAAGACCTCTTATAATCCTTATTTTATGTCTAATTTACGTTTGACTAAAGAGATTGGTAAGGTTGCATCGTTGGCATTCTATGCGAATAACTTTACAAATTCCAGACCGTTAATTAAAAACAATGCACGACCTGATGCTCCCGGAGCAAGACAAAATACTGTAATTTATTTCGGAGCTGAATTAAAATTAACATTCTAAACAAGCAAAATATGAAAAAACTTAATATACTATTAGTTATATTGCTTACAATATCTCTATCGGGCTGTTTAGAGAGTATGAAAGAAGAACAGTTTACCGATGAAGCGATAAGTTCTACTGTAAAAATCAGAGTTTCTATGCCTACAGGCTATAACTATTCTGTTCAAGGTCTAAACGTTAAACTTTCAGATCCTACGTCCGGTTTAGTTTTTCAGGGAACTACAGATGTTCAGGGAATTGCAAGCATCAGAGTTGCATATGGTAATTATATAGCAACTACAGAAACAAAATTTGCAGAAGCAGGAGGTATGATTTACATTTTTAATGGTACCTCAGCTAAGATAAGAATTAGTCCTCAGGACCCATCTTTGATTGAGAGCACATTACCTCTCAATTTCTCAAAATCGGGTCAGATTATAATTAAGGAGTTTTATTATGGCGGTTGTTTTGATATTCCTACAAATAAATCTTATGCAAAAGATCAATACTTTATTTTGTATAACAATTCAGACCAAACTGCATACTTAGACTCTCTTTGTGTTGGTGTATCATCTCCTTATAATGCTCCTACAAGCGGTAAATTATCGCAATGGGTTAAAACTGGAACAAGCGAGTTAAGAGACTCTGTCCCACTTATTTCTTTCGGATGGATGTTCCCAGGAAATGGAACCGACCATCCTTTGGCACCGGGTGCTCAAGTTGTTATCTCTTTAAATGCGATTAACCACTCCGCAACTATATCTGCTTCAGTTAATCTTGGAGTAACAGGTTATTGGGCTGCATACGATCCTGTTAATACTAAGGGCCAATCTACTCCTGATGCCGGTGTTAATTTACTTAAGAATTTCTGGAAAAATGGATCTGCAACTTCATGGGTAGTCTCTCAACTTAGCCCTGCTCTATTCATATTTACATTGGGTGGTAAAACTGCTGCACAATTTGTTACTTCGACATATACTGATGACCCAAGTACATCAAGTACTATAAGTGACTGTCTTATGGTCGATAAAAACCTTGTTTTGGATGGGGTTGAGTGCTTCAGAGATGTTACTGACTCAAAAAGATTGAGACCTGAAATTGACAATGGATTCATTAAAACTGACGGATCAGGTCAGGGACAAAGTGTTCATAGAAAAGTTGACTTAGCTGCAACCGCAGCTGCCGGAGGAAGAATTGTTTATCAAGACACTAATAATTCTTCAAGTGATTTTGTAAAAACTACACCAGTATCGTTAAAGTAAAGTAATATGAAAAAGATATACACATATATAGCAGTTTTTACACTGATTGTTTGCCTTCCGGGGTCAGTTCTTGGTCAGGTAAATACTCATAAGAGTCTCTTATCGATTGATAAAATTGAAAAGGTGAACCCTTGGCTCAGTTCAGAGAACGGAGCCGGATTGATATTTAATAAAGCAGCTAACTTCTCTACGATTGGTGCGTATCTGCACAACGAATCAGGGAATTTACAGAACTTTATTGATCCCGAAAAATATACATTTCTCGGAGTTGAAACTAAATCTTATGTAAAATCAAAGAAAGTTTTCTACTACGGGCAGATGGGTTACGAGTATGGATTTCGTACTAATCAGGCCTGGCTTGGGACAATTATTCCAAGAAGTAACTTTAACACCATGAATGACTCCATTCCCGGTAAAGTATTAACTGAAAGCTATAAACTTGCTGCTAAAGTTGGATACAGCTTAACAGAAAATGTAGCTCTCGGATTAGGGTTTAATTATCTTACAGCAACAAGTGCAAAAAGAGTTGACGGAAGGAATGAAAACACTCTTTCATCATTAACTGTTTCTCCGGGTGTTATGTTGAATCTTCCTTTCTTGAATGTAGGTTTGAATCTTACTTACAGGAAAAATTCAGAAAAAGTTGACTTCTCATTTATTGGCGATGAAACCGGAAAATATCTGCTCTACTTTGACGGTGGGCTATGGATGCATACCGTAAGCGGGTTGACCAATACTACAATCATTGACAGAATGTATATGGAGCAATATTACGGAGGCTCTGCACAAGCTGAAATAAAACTTGGTAAATTCTCTTTCTTTAATGATTTAGCTGTCGGTTACTCAGCTGAAGATGATCATGAGGGATCAAATCTTACTAAAAGATATGCTTTTGTTGATGGTTTAAAATACAATTACAATGGCGTCATGTCATTTAAATGTAATAAAATGGATCAATATGTAAACTTTAACTACATCAATGATCAAAAGTATTCTTACAGTGTGATTAATAATTATGAAGCCATTCCTAATGAAATTAATTCTTGGGCATATTTCGAATATGGTAAAGTTTTGAGATACATTCAAAAAGTAGAACAATATGGAGTAGAGTACCAGAACTTTATTAAAAGAGCCGATTTTGACTACTCATGGATTCTCTCTTTAGGATATAAATATTTCTCGATTGACAAGAGTTATAAAGTATATCCTGCTTCATATCATCAGGATTTCAATAAGAGTGAAATTTATGCCAATGTAACTAAAGGTATTGTCTTAGGTGAAGGCGACAGGTTAGATCTAAGTATTGGAATGGGTAAGGTAACTGCTGACGGAACATTGATGGATGCAACAAATCCTCTTACCAGTGGCGCCTTGATTCAAAATACTAAATTACTTGTAACTGATTTTGCTTTCAATGCATCAGACTTGATGAAGTGGAATATTGGAGCTAAATATCAAAATGGGTTCGGTAAAAAAGGAAGATCGGCTTATGCAGCATTCAAGTATACAAACGTGAAAGCTGTAAGTACTCCTGATCTACCTTATAATTATGCTGATTTCAAAGATAAAACCAGAAATTATTTAGAAGTTTCTTTAGGATTCAATTTTTAAAGATTTTTGAATAAACGAAAAGGAGTTGCGGTTGTCTAACAACTGCAACTCTCTTTTTTTGAATAAATTTTACTACAAAAAATATGAAAAAATTTTTAACTACATTTTTTATAATTCTCTTCTCTGCATCTGCTTTGATGGCCGACGAGGGAATGTGGCTTGTTAATTTGCTGGATAAGCAGATGTATGCCAATATGAAGGCGAAGGGTCTTAAATTAAAGGCGAATGAGATTTACAATGAGCAAGGCGGAGCAATCAGCGATGCTATTGTGGCTCTTGACGGTGGCATGTGCAGCGGAAGTGTAATATCGGCTACCGGCCTCATGATTACTAACCACCACTGTGCTTATGGCGACATTCATGCTTTGAGTACTCCTGCAAAAAACTATCTTGAGGATGGTTTTTGGGCAATGAAGAGTAGCGATGAGATTCCGATTAAGGGTAAATCTGTGACGTTTCTGAGAAAGGTTCTTGATGTTACCGCAGAAGTTAATATTGTTGCAGATAGTCTTGATAAGATAGGCCCCAGAGGTATATTTTTTATGAGAAAAATCTCGGGAATTATCGAGAATCGCTATAAAGATCAACCTTATGAAGTTTCATTAACCTCTATGTGGAGAGGCAGTAAATTTTACCTCTATTTCTATGAAACTTTTAATGACGTAAGGCTTGTCGGAGCCCCTCCTGTATCTATAGGTGCATTCGGCGGAGAGACCGATAACTGGGGTTGGCCTCAACATAAAGGCGATTTTGCAATTTATCGTATTTATACCGACAAAAACGGAAAACCTGCAGAGTATTCGGAAGATAATGTACCAATGGCTGCAAAGAAATTTTTGAATGTATCTGCTCAAGGTATTAAAAAGAGCGATTTTACAATGGTATTAGGGTATCCCGGTTATACAAACCGTTATACATCTTCATTTGAGCTTAAGGAGAAGTATGAGATTCTTAATCCGGTTATCAGTGGGGTAAGGAGAGCTAAACTTGAAGTTTGGAAAAAGTATATGGACAAAGATCCATTGATCAGATTAAAATATGCCGATAAATATTTCGGAATAAGTAACTATACCGACTATGCAAAATGGGAAAACAAATGTATTGCCCGTTTTAAAGTTTTGGATGAACTAACAAGCCGCGAAGCTGAGTTGCAAAAATGGATTGAATCTAGTCCCGAAACTATGGCTAAGTACGGTAAAGTAATGGAAAATCTGAAAAAGGGGTACGAAGCTAAAGCCGAAATTACTAAGATTACTGAGTATTTCAGAGAGTCTCTGATAAGAGGCCCGGAGTTCTTAAATATAGGACAACGACTTAATTCTTTCGTTAATACTATGATTAAGGCAAATAAACAAGAGCTCTCAATGGACGATCCTAAGGTTAAAGAATTTGTCACTTCAATCCTGGATAATATATTTACTACCAGCGATGTTAATGCCGACAGAGAGTTATTTAAGGTTATGCTTGGCTATTTCTTCAAAGAGGTTCCAAGATCGTTTTATGACGCCGATTTTGCAAAATTTGCAGATTCATTGCAATGCAGTCCGGAAAGAATTGCTGATTATATTTTTGATAAGAGTATTGTGACTGATTCCTTGAGAATGAGAGCATTTTTTAACGCTAAACACTCCATTAGTGAGCTTACCAAAGATCCTATTCTCACAATTGTTAAAACTATGAAGATTCAACAATATAACACTCAGGAAGACAATCTGCTCAAAAAAGCAGGAATCGATTTGTCAAAAGAGAGGGGATTGTTTGTGAAAGCTTTGTATGAAATGAAAAATGCGAAGAACATTGCTCAATATCCCGATGCAAATTCAACCATGCGTTTAACATACGGTACTGTAGGCCCTATTGAACCTTCTGATGCTGTTTATTACCATTATCAATCTTCATCTGCCGGTATTAGTGAGAAGTTTAATCCCGACGATTATGAGTTCTCATTAACTCCAAGAATGCAGGAGTTACTCAAAAAAGGAGACTGGGGTAAATGGGGCGAGAATGGTAAGATGTAT
>CAZOOH010000095.1:0-7598 GCA_964581375.1 uncultured Muribaculaceae bacterium | reverse complement strand
ATTGACATTAATAATTTTATGGAGAGCAGTGTTGCAAAACCTGATTCTAAATTATCAAAAAATAGTAAGAAAATAACCATTTACGAAGATCTTTGGAAAACCAGAAATGAAATTATCAAGAATCGGATTAAAGCATTGGTAAATCCGGGGAAATCGTTGTTTGCACGCAATTGTTCGGTGAAAAAAATAACCACCGAAACTGCTTCTGCTTTTCTGAACAAAAATCATATACTCGGAAATACTTCTGCCAAATATAAATATGGTCTTTATGAAAAGGATATTTTAGTGGCTGTGGCAACATTTTCTAAATCACGACCCATGAATAGGGGTGGGGTAGTATTAAACTCTTTTGAATGGGTGAGGTATGCCAGCTGTGAGAGCCTAAGAGTTGCTGGAGGAATGGGTAAATTACTCAGTTTTTTTGAGCAGGATGTAAATCCAGACGAAATAATGACCTATGCCGACAAAGATTGGTCTGCCGGCGATTCATATAAAAAGTTGGGTTTCGTGTTGGTTTCTGAGAGTGAACCAATTCATTTTTACATAAATAAAATCACCTTTGAGCGAATTACTATTGCCAAAGGTGATAAGTTTAATGAAAGTATGGTTTCCGATAAAGACTGGATTATCTTGTCAAATAACGGTAACCTTAAGTTTCTCAGGAGCAGAATTGATATCTAAATTCTCTTTATCGATTTCAACGACCAAAGTAGCACCTGTTTTTACCTTTCCGGAAATTATAGCTTCGGCAAGAGGATCTTCAATATATTTTTGAATAGCTCTCTTAAGAGGTCTGGCACCATATTGAGGGTCATAACCCTGCTCTGCAACAAACGCCTTTGCTTCGTCTGTTAAATTAACATGGTAACCTGCAACTGCAATTCTCCTGTATAGATCGTTCAGGTCTATATCAATTATTTTGCAGATGTCATCTTTGCTGAGAGAATTAAATAATACTTGGTCATCAATTCTGTTTAAAAATTCCGGAGTGAAAGTTTTCTTAAGGGCTTTCTCAATAATTGCGCGTGTATTGTCGCTTATATTTCTTTTAGATGTATTTGAGAAACCTAGCCCGGTTCCGTAATCTTTCAACTCTCTGCTTCCAATGTTCGAAGTCATAATTAATAATGAGTTCCGGAAATCGATAGCTCTGCCGTTACTGTCTGTTAATCGACCTTCATCGAGTACTTGCAGCAGAATATTGAAAACATCAGGATGAGCTTTCTCGATTTCGTCAAGAAGCACTACACTGTATGGTTTTCTGCGCACCTTTTCGCTTAACTGACCTCCCTCCTCGTAACCGACATAACCCGGAGGCGCACCGATTAATCTGCTTACAGAGAATTTCTCCATAAATTCACTCATGTCAATACGAATCAAATTATCGACAGAGTCAAAAAGATATTCGGTAAGAATCTTTGCAAGCTGAGTCTTCCCGACGCCGGTAGGGCCAAGAAAAATAAAGCTTCCGATCGGTTTATTAGGATCCTTTAATCCCGCTCTGTTACGTTGGATAGCCCTGACGACTTTATCAACTGCATCATCCTGTCCGATTATTTTTTCACGAAGAGCCGAGCCCATCTTCGAGAGCCTGTCTCCTTCACTTTCAGCAAGTTTATAAATCGGAACACTGGTAATCATGGACATAACTTCGGCAACGTCATTTTCATCGACAATTTGCGGATTCAGATTTTGCTCCTCATTCCACTGCTTTTGAGCCAATTCCAGCTCCTCAAGCTTCTGTTTTTCAAGATCCCTCAGTTTAGCAGCCTCTTCAAATTGATTTTTACTTATCGCTAACCGCTTTTGTTCTTTGATAGGTTCAATATCAAGTTCTAAGGCAGATATAAATTCGTGTACCTTCAAGTGCTTCAAGTGAACTCTCGAACCGGCTTCGTCCATTGCATCAATAGCCTTATCAGGAAGGCAGCGGTCAGATATATACCTTTGAGACAATCTGATACACGAAATTAGTGCTTCATCTGAATATTTCACATTATGATGCTTTTCGTAACGCTCTTTTATATGGGTCAGGATGTTCAATGTTTCATCGAAATTGGTAGGTTCTACCATAATCTTCTGGAATCTTCTCTCAAGAGCACCATCTTTTTCAATATACTCTCTGAATTCATCAAGAGTAGTGGCTCCGATACATTGAATTTCGCCTCTTGCAAGGGCCGGTTTAAGCATATTTGCAGCGTCCAGCGAGCCCGATGCGCCACCGGCTCCGACCAGTGTATGAAGCTCATCTATAAACAAAATAATATCCGGATTCTTACTCAATTCATTGAGAATTGCTTTCATTCTCTCTTCGAACTGTCCTCTGTACTTTGTCCCTGCTACAATTGAGCCGATGTCCAGCGAAATAATTCTTTTATTAAGCAAGACTCTTGAAACCAATTTATGAGAGATTCTTAACGCAAGTCCCTCTGCAATTGCCGATTTTCCAACACCAGGTTCGCCAATAATAACCGGATTGTTTTTTTTCCTTCTGCCGAGAATCTGCGCTAATCTCTCAATCTCTTTGTCTCTTCCAACGACAGGATCTAACCTGTTTTCATTTGCTGCATTGGTCAAGTCAAATCCAAAACTGTCCAATACAGGAGTTTTGCTCTGCTCCTTAGAAAGTTTAGTTTCAGATTGTTTAAAGTTTTTACTGCTACTCTCTTCCGCAGGATGGATAATCTCTTCATCATCTGCTTCACTGTTAATAGGTTTAGGAAGAGTTCTTCCCAATATACTCTCTCTAATTCTGTCATAAGTTACAGAATTGTCTTCTAAAATTCCAATTGAATAACCTTCATCATTTCTAAGTATTGCCATAAGCAGATGGAGAGGGGTAGGAATTACGATTTTCTGAGCCTTTGCCTCTAAATACATTATTTTCAGACAATTTTCGGCACTTTTTGATAAAGTAATCCTTTCGGAGTGCTCAAATGGTACAATTTCGCCTGTTTTAAGTTGCTCTTCAATCTTTGATTTCAGATTTTTTAAGTCAACTCCCATATTTAGCATTAGTTCAAAAGCCGGATTGTCTTGATGTCTTATTATTCCTAAAATAAGATGATCGGTAGAGATCGAATAGCTTCCAAGACGCATTGCCTCTTCCTTGCTGTAGGATATAATATCCTTAAGTTCATTTGATAGTTGGAGATTCATAAAATACTATTGATTCGCGAAGTTATACATAAATGACAATTCTCTTTACAATTTGTTCAGTATATTTTTTATTTGTACTTTTACACCTCTTTTTTAAAACAAAAAGTTACCTGAAAATGATAGAAGAAGTAGAAAACAACGCACGAATAATCAAGATAAACATTGAGGATGAGATGAAGAGCGCGTACATCGATTATTCGATGTCGGTTATTGTATCGCGTGCACTTCCGGATGTGAGAGACGGCTTGAAACCTGTACACCGCAGGGTACTTTACGGTATGTCCGAACTTGGACTAACTTCCGGCCAAGGATTTAAAAAATCTGCCCGTATCGTAGGGGAAGTTTTAGGTAAGTACCACCCTCACGGCGATTCAAGTGTATATGAAGCAATGGTGCGTATGGCCCAAGAATGGAGTCTGAGATATATGCTTGTAGACGGCCAGGGGAACTATGGTTCAATAGACGGCGATTCTGCTGCTGCAATGCGTTATACCGAAGCAAGATTCAAGAAGTTGGCAGAAGAGGTTTTGCTCGACTTAGATAAAGATACCGTAGATTTTAAATTGAATTTTGACGACTCTTTGGAAGAGCCGGTCGTATTGCCCGCTAAAGCACCACTTTTACTTTTAAACGGTACATCAGGTATAGCCGTCGGCATGGCAACCAATATGCCTCCGCACAATATGAGAGAAGTTGTAGATGCTATCTGCGCATATATTGATAATAATGAAATTTCTGTAGAGGAGCTTATGAATTATATCAAAGGTCCTGATTTTCCTACGGGAGGTATAATCCTTGGTCTTCAGGGCATTAAAGATGCATTTGAAACAGGAAGAGGCAGAATAGTTGTGCGTTCAAAAACCGATATTGAGGTCAGCGAAAGCGGCAGAGAAACAATTGTTGTTACCGAAATCCCATACATGGTGAACAAGAAGGAGCTTATTGAAAAAATTGCTGAACTTGTTGAAGAGAAAAAAATTGAGGGAATATCGTACATAAATGACGAGAGCGACAGAAACGGAATGAGGATTGTTATAAAGCTCAAAATGGGAGCGGTAGCAAATGTCGTTCTGAATACAATCTTTAAATATACTCAGCTTCAATCAAGCTTCTCCGTTAATAATATTGCTTTAGTTGATGGTCGTCCGAGATTGCTCTCATTGAAACAACTCATAAAGTATTTTGTAAGACACCGTCACGAAGTTGTTATCAGGAGGGCCAAATTTGAACTGAATCAGGCTCAAAAACGGGCTCATATTTTGGAAGGTCTATTAAAAGCACTGGACTTTATTGATGAAGTAATTGCTATTATAAGATCATCAAAAACAGTCGATGAAGCCAAAACAAATCTTTGTGAACGCTTTGATTTTACTGATATTCAAGCAGGTGCAATTGTCGAAATGAGATTACGCCAACTTACAGGGCTTGAAAGATCTAAACTTCAGGCAGAATTTGACGAACTTCAAAAGTTAATAGCATATCTTACCGAGCTTTTATCTGATATCAACTTACAAATGAAGATGATAAAAGATGAACTCATCGAGTTAAAAGAAAAATTCGGAGATAACCGAAGAACAGTTATCGAACTCACTGGCGACGATTTTAATCCCGAAGATTTTTATCCTGACGAAGATGTTGTAATTACAATTTCCCGATTAGGTTATATAAAAAGAACTCCACTTATTGAGTATAAAACACAAAACAGAGGTGGAGTTGGAACCAAAGGAAGTACAACCAGAGACGAGGATTTTATTGAGCAGATTTATGTTGCAAATATGCATAGTACAATGCTCTTTTTTACCAAAAATGGCAGATGTTTCTGGCTCAAAGTATATGAAATACCTGAAGGCTCCAAAGCCTCTAAAGGAAGAGCTCTGCAGAATGTAATCAATATTGAACCGGAAGATAAAGTATTAGCATACATTAATGTTAAAAATCTTACCGACCAGGAGTTTATTAATAATAATTACATAATTCTTGCAACAAAGAGAGGAGTTGTAAAGAAAACCTCCCTGGAAGAGTATTCAAGACCTCGGGTAAATGGTGTAAATGCCATTACAATAAGGGAAAACGACCAACTTCTTGAAGCCTTATTAACAAACGGCAATTGTGAAATTTTACTTGCTGCCAGAAACGGCAAATGTGTGAGATTTAACGAAAAAGATGCCAGAGCTATTGGACGTACAGGTGCCGGAGTTAGAGGTATTAACATCGAAGATGACGACGAAGTTGTCGGCATGGTTTCTGTAGATGTGAATTCAGGTGAAAGTGATACAAATCATATTTTAGTGGTAAGTGAGAACGGATACGGTAAAAGATCTAAGATAGAAGATTATCGTATTACAAGCAGAGGAGGTAAAGGTGTTAAAACACTCAATATAACAGAGAAAACCGGGCATTTAATTGCAATTAAAAATGTCACCGATGATCATGATTTAATGATTATTAATAAATCGGGGCTTGCAATAAGGCAATCAGTATCAAATATCAGACTGGCGGGAAGGGCTACACAAGGAGTCAGGCTGATTAACATTAAAGATGGCGATATGATTGCATCTGTTTGCAGGGTAAACAAAAGTGACGATAAAAACGACTCAAACGAAGTAATTGAATAAGTTAAAACAATTAATCTACCATTAACCAAAATGAAAAAATTATTTATAGCACTCTCAATACTGCTTACTGTTCAGTTGAGTGCTCAGACTAAAGAAGCCGCAACTGCTTTAAAAAACTTCGAGAAGGCAAAAAAGTCGGCTGATGATCCTAAGAAGGCGGCAAATCCTGCTACCTGGCTTGATTTATCAAATGCATACTTAGAGGTATTTGATGCACCTGCCAAGGCTTTGTGGATTGATGCTTCACAATTAGAAATAAAGGTTATTTTAAAAGATCAAAGGATCAATGATACTCAAGAAAAAGTTATAAACGGCGAGAAATTTTCCGTAACCTCTTATTACGATAAAGATCTATATTATAGACCTGACGGCACTCTTGCAGCTTGGAAAGTTACAAAACCTTATATGGAAGGTGATCTACTTTCTGAATCGCTTAATGCTATAAATAAAGGGGTAGAACTTGATTCAAAAGGCACTAAAACTAAAGATTTTGTAAGTGTTCTTAATTTGTTGGAAGCAAGATATAAAAACGACGGTATGTGTGCATACAATTTAGGTGATATCAAAACAGCTTCCATAAATTTCGAAAACTCTTTAAAATGCAGCGGTCATAAACTAGTTAATAAATTTGATTCCACAATGGTTTATTATACAGCTCTTACTGCCAATATGGAAAAAGATTATGACAGAGCACTTAAATATTTCCAAATGTGTTTGGATAAAGGTTATGAAGTTAAAGGTGACGTATTCTCATATATGGCAGAAATCTATAAAACTAAAGGTAATATGGATAAAACCAAAGAGTTACTTAGCGCTGCTTTTTCAAAATATCCAACAAGCCAAAGTGTGCTAGTTTCTCTTATTAATGCATATTTAGAGTCTAACGATGATCCTAATAAAGTATTAGAATATATTCATCAAGCTCAAAAGAACGAACCTCAAAATGCTTCTCTTTTATATGCAGAAGGTAACGTTTGGAAAAAACTAAATAATATTGACAAAGCAGTTGAGCTTTACAAGAAATCATCTGAGTTAGATCCAAAATACTATTTTGGAAGCTTTGCAACAGGTGCAACATATTATGATAAAGCAGTTGAACTTCAGGCAAAAGCTGCAGAAGAACTTGATGATGCTAAATACGAAGCTTTAGTTAAACAGTTAGAGGCTAATCTTGAAGCTGCAATTGAGCCTTTTGAAAAATGTTTTGCTGTTACTACCGATAATGAAGTTAAATTAGTTTGCGCTGAATATTTAAAAAATATTTATTTCCGTTTCCGCGACAGAAACGAAAACTTTAAAGCAAGCTACGAAAAGTATAATGCAATAATGGAAGCAGGAAAGAAATAGTTCCTGATTCAAATTATATATAAAAAGAGGCTAAGCAATGAAATTGATTAGCCTCTTTTTTTTTGCAGCTCATTTAAATATTTGTAGTTAATTTTTTGACAAACTTAAATTTTGAGAAAAATTCCCTTGCAAAAACCCTTATTACAGTATAAGCAGGAATAGCAACTAACATTCCTAAAATTCCGGCGATACTGCCGGCTATAAGTATAACAAGAAATATTTCCAAAGGATGGGCTTTAACACTCTTTGAATAAATATTTGGTTGAAAAATAAATAAGTCAATCATGTGAGTTGCGAAAAAGATAATTCCGACTGTTATTACATAATGTCCAATATATGGATCGTTAAATCCATGACTTACTCCTGCCATTAACATTCCGAAAAGACCGCCTGTAATAGGTCCTATATAAGGTATAACATTTAACACTCCCGATATAAATGCTAAAACAAATGCAAGTGAAAAATCTACACCAGCTA
>CAZOOH010000094.1:0-7611 GCA_964581375.1 uncultured Muribaculaceae bacterium | reverse complement strand
TTCGCCGGTTTGAATTTGACGCTTGAGTTCGTCAATTTCCTGCCTTAACTGGTACAAAACCTTGAATATTATATCCCTGTCGCTCATGTAGTCGGCAGAGTGTCCCTCAGTACGAACAGGTAGTGTATTTACCGGCTCAGGTGGCAGATATTTGGATAGGGTATCTGCTTCAATAATCCTATTGTGCTCAATAACGGATATATGCTCAACTATACTTTTTAATTGTCTGATGTTCCCGGGCCAACGATAAGAGGCAAGCATCTGCTGAGCCTGAGGGGTGAGCCTGATTGGCGGCATTTTGTATTTATCGGAAAAGTCTAGAACAAATTTCTTAAACAGCAAGTTGATATCTTCCTTTCTCTCCCGTAAAGGGGGAACAACAATTGGTACAGTATTTAAACGATAGTAAAGATCTTCTCTGAACTTGCCGTTTTCTATGGCTTTGATAAGGCTCTTATTTGTTGCTGCTACTACGCGAACGTTTGTCTTTTGAACTTTTGAAGAACCCACCTTAATGAATTCACCTGTTTGAAGAACCCTAAGTAATCTTACCTGAGTAGATAAAGGTAATTCGGCAACTTCGTCAAGGAATAAAGTTCCCCCGTCGGCAACCTCAAAATATCCCTTACGCATTTCGTAAGCTCCGGTAAAAGAGCCCTTTTCATGACCAAAAAGTTCTGAATCAATTGTGCCTTCGGGTATTGCACCACAATTGACCGCTATATATTGTGCATGTTTTCGGGGACTGTTTAAATGAATAATTTGAGGAATTGCCTCTTTCCCAACCCCGCTCTCTCCTGTAATGAGTACCGACAAATCGGTAGCTGCCACCTGAACAGCAACTTCCAACGCTCTGTTTAGAATGGGATTATCGCCGATAATGTCGAACCTTAATTTAATCGCTTTTAATTCCATAATTGGCAAAAATAGTTAAAATTTACACCTTTTAGAAATTTCAAGACCATAATACTCCAATTATCGTGCAAAAATATCTCAAACTTTTAAGCAAAATTCAATTTGAAAAACACCTTACTATCACTTGTGTTATTTTAGATTTAGCATAATTTTTGTTACTTTTGTAGTTCTGTATAAAAGAATTTTAACAATCAAATAATATTGAAATGAAAAAAAATCTGTTTAACATTCTTGCCGTTGCAGTAATTGGATTTTCGCTTGTGTCCTGCAGCAATCCGTCTAAGATGGCAAAAGAGGCAAATCTCGTTACCGTTACTTGCTCTCCTGTTGTTTTGGAAGTAGTTGCCGATGAAATCACTGCTACCTACACAATGAATTTCCCCGAGAAATATTTTCATCCTAAAGCCCTGCTGGAAATCACCCCTGTGCTGGTATACAAAGGAGGCGAAGTTGCAGCTCCTCTCTATTTCCTTCAAGGAGAAAAAATTACCGACAACAACCGAATGATTCCGGTTATGGGTGGAAAATCTACCCAAACAGTCAAATTTGCCTACAAACCCGGAATGGAAAAATCACATCTCGAATTAAGAGCTACTGTTTGGAGCAAAACAAAAAAATACCCTTTCCCTGCTCCTTATAAATTGGCAGATGGTGCAAACACCACTTACAAATTGATTCACGGAGAAGGCGAAGTTGAACTTGCTCCTCATAAATACCAAAAGGTAATTGCCGAAAAGAAAGAGGCACAAATTCTTTACAAAATCAATGACGCAAAAGTAAACAAGAAAGAGCTTACTAAACAAGATATTAAAGAGTTTGAAGCATTCCTTGCTTATGTCGATAAAGATCAAAAAAGAGCAGTTAAGAGTACCGATATCGTAGCTTATGCTTCACCTGACGGAGGTATGGATATTAACTCAAAATTATCGGATAAACGTGGAACAACAGCTAAAGAGGCTTTCGGTAAAATTAAAAACACCCCTTCAGGAGCTCCTGTAAACGTATCTACAATTGCCGAAGACTGGGAAGGTTTCCAGGAATTGGTTGCTGCATCTAACGTTCAGGATAAAGAGCTTATTTTAAGAGTTCTCTCTATGTACAGCGACCCTATGGTTCGCGAAAGAGAAATCAGAAATATGTCTAAGGTTTTCAAAATCCTTGCCGACAAAGTTCTTCCTGAGCTTCGCAGAGCAAGATTTATTGCGAATGTTGACTATACAAACTTTACCGAAGAGGAACTTCTCGATCTTGCTAAAAACAACATCGAAGCACTTGACCTAGAGTCACTATTATATACCGCAACTTTAGTAAAAGACATTGATACAAAGATTGCCCTTTACAAAAAAGCAGGCGATAAATTTAATTGCAGCCGCGGTTACAATAACCTTGCAGCTACATACATCAATTCAAATAAATTGAATGAAGCAAAAGTAGCTCTTACAAAAGTCACAACAAAAGACACATACTATTATAACAACATGGGTGTTATAGCATTACGTGAAAAAGACCTTAAAGCAGCTGCCGACAACTTCTCAAAATCGAACCTTACAATTGCTAAATATAACTCTGCAATCATTGACATACTTCAAGGTAAATATGCTGTTGCAGCCAGCAAACTTGAGGGTTCAAACGAAGCAAACGAGTGTATTGCAGATATCCTTACAAACCAATTGGACAAAGCTTCAAAAGCAATTGCTTCACACTCTTGCCCTCACTCAGCTTATCTCCGCGCGATTATTGCAGCACGTAAAGGAAATGCAGCCGAAGTTAAAGCTCAGTTAGAAAAAGCAACAAAAATGAAAGGATTTGCCGAAAGAGCAAAAACTGATATCGAATTTGCAAAATATCAATAATAATTGATTAATAACTAATTTTAAAGAGGTTGTCTGAATTCAGGCAGCCTCTTTTATTTTAACCAGTATTTGGAAATTGAGTTATTGCCGGGTAAACAATAAGTGATATTTTTGTGTTTATTAAACATTATAAAAGCTTAAAAATTATGACAAATAAAGTAGTGACAGAGTGGAAAGGCGATATGGCTTTCGATGCAACAGTGAGCGGACATCATGTGATGATGGATGCATCCGAAGATGTAGGAGGCAAGGATTCAGGAGCAAGGCCAAAACAGTTAATGTTGGCAGCCTTGGCGGGTTGCACAGGTATGGATGTAGTTTCAATCTTAAAGAAAATGAAGATTGAACCCGAAGAATTCAAAATCGATGTAGAGGGTAATCTTACCGAAGAGCACCCTAAACATTACAACAAAATGCACATTACCTACACATTCAAAGGGAACAATCTGGACGTTGAAAAAATTCGAAAAGCAATAGAACTTTCACAAGAGAAATATTGCGGTGTTTCGGCAGTCTACCAAAAAACAATGCCCGTAACCTACGAAATAGTGATTCTATAATTTATTGAGAATCTACAATCTGCCATTAAGGAACGACCTGAATGCAGAGTACTCTTTGCTCATCGGAACACTGATTTTTTTCCTCTCCATAAAAATTTTGAGTCTCTCCGGTATCTCAACAGCCACACCTGTGATTTTTTCGACACTATCCTTGAATTTTGAAGGGTGAGCAGTCTCAAGAAACACACCTGTTTCTCCAGGCTTAAGTTGCTCTTCAAGAGCTCTGTAACCACATGCCCCGTGAGGATCGGCTACATAACCGGTCTCAGACAAGAGCGACTTCATTGTGGCAGATATCTGTTCGTCCGAGTATGATGCCCCCGATATATCGGCAAGTATTGCGTTGTGAGAACTCTTATACAAATCCATTATTCTTGCAAAATTACTTGGGTCTCCCACATCCATAGCGTTAGCAATGGTAGCAGTTGACGGCTTGGGTTGATATAATCCGGTTTGCAGATATTTATAAAATATGTCATTACTGTTATTTGCCGCAATGAATCTTTTTATTGGCAAACCCATCCATCTAGCAAAAATTCCTCCGCAAATATTTCCGAAATTTCCACTCGGTACAGAAAAAACAAGAGAGTCGGATTTGCTTTCTTTTAACACACCTTCAGCTTTTAGCTGAGCAAAAGCATGAAAATAATAAAAAGATTGAGGAAGAAACCGGGCAACATTTATAGAATTTGCCGAAGTAAGGTTCAACCTCTCCTTAAGCTCTCTGTCCATGAAAGCACTCTTAACCAAAGCCTGACAATCGTCAAACGTTCCCTCAACCTCAACGGCAGTTATATTTTGCCCCAAAGTAGTAAATTGCTTCTCCTGGATTTCGCTCACAAGACCCTTAGGGTATAATACCACAACCTCCACACCCTCAACTCCGAGAAAACCATTGGCAACAGCGCTTCCTGTATCACCCGAAGTTGCCACCAAAACTGTGACCCTCTTTTTACCCGATTTTTTTACAAAATACCCAAGCAGCCGAGCCATAAACCGTCCGCCTACATCTTTAAATGCAGCAGTAGGACCATGGAAAAGTTCCAGAGAGTAAATATTATCCTTAACCTTTACCAATGGGATGTCGAAGTTAACCGTCTCATATACAATCTGTCTTAAAACCTCAGCATCAACGTCTTCGCCAAAAAGAGCATCTGCAACAACAAATGAGAGCTCTTGCAAACTCATCTTTTGAATGTTTTGAAAGAATTCGGCAGGTAAAACAGGTATCTTCTCCGGCATATACAACCCCCTGTCAGGAGCAAGTCCATCTATAACCGCCTCGCTTAAAGCCACATAGGGCGCACTCTTGTTTGTGCTGTAATATCTCATAACAAAAAAGTTTTCATAAATTCATCGCCCTGCATACTTCCCAAAGCCCCGGTTTTTACAGCGAACTCATCATATACTTCAACAGAATCGGGTTCAATTTCGGGATTAAAAATAATTACAGGAACAGCACCTCTGTCATGAGTTCTTGTACGACAAAAAGTAGGATGATCGGGTAAAACCGCAATAGCCACTTTTTCGTTCCAATTCTTCACCGCCTCATAAACAGGCCCCACAATTCTGCTGTCCAAATACTCAATAGTCTTAATTTTGAGATCAACATCGCCCTCATGACTAGCCTCGTCGCTCGCCTCAAGATGTAAAAACACAAAATCCTTCCTCTTTAACTCCTCAATTGCGGCAGATGCTTTGCCCTCATAATTAGTATTGTACAGCCCGGTAGCACCATCCACTGAAATAGACTCAAGCCCCGCATAAATACCTATACCTTTTATTAAATCGACGGCAGATATTACACTCCCCGTCTTTACGGCTGGGTATTTTTGAGGAATTGTCGCCATAGATGGTTTGTAGCCAGGCGACCATGGCCAAATGCTGTTTGCCGGATCTTTACCCAAAGCAATTCTCTTCAGATTTACAGGATGATTTTTAAGTAGCTCCTGCGACTTTAAGATAAGGTAGTTTAAAGTATGAACTGTAGGCTCTGCCTCGCAAATATCGCTGCTGACCATCACCTCCGAATAGGGCGTTCCGGGTACATCGTGAGGAGGCGTGCAGAAAATCTGTTTGTTGCCATTTTTTATTACGAGCAGATGCCTGTAAGCCACACCTTTATGGAAACAAATAGAAGTATCGCCCAGCTTCTCGTTTAAATATTCAATTAACTCACCGGCCTCCTCAGTAGATATATGACCGGCAGAGTGATTTTTAATTACTCCCTTTTCAATAGTTATCAAATTACACCTCATTGCCATCTCTCCCGGAAGGAGTGTAACCCCAATGCTGGCGGCCTCAAGAGAGCCCCTCCCCTCAAATTCCGTTCTCACATCATACCCCAGTAGAGTCATATTGGCAATTTCACTTCCCGGGGCAAAACCATCGGGAACAGTATTCAAAGTTCCACAAATACCTTTTGCCGCCAGCATGTCCATATATGGAGTATTTGCTGCCTGAAGAGGTGTTTTTCCGTTCAGAGAATCAATAGGCTCATCGGCCATTCCATCTCCTAATATTACAATATGTTTCATAACAGTGCAAATATATTAAAAATTCTTAGCAACACCAATCTCTAATGAGCGCATTTGAGCCATATCAATCACATTTTCAAACAGTTTACTTATGTTATTATCTCTAAGGTAATTTAAACCTGCCTCAGTTGTACCTCCCTTACTTGCAATATTTCCAATGAGTTTATCGATACTCGAAGAATCACAGTTTTCCCTCAAATAGGGGACACCTTTTGTCAAGGATTGTATTATCCATCTTAATTAAAACCTTAAAACGAGCAAGTTATCTTTTAACCTTTCCATTTATTCAAAATCTAATATCTTTGAAATTATTTATTTTTATGAAAAAGTTTCTGCTCTCTCTTGCTCTAATTAGTTTTTCTGTCTTAAACATCTATGCACAATCCGACAGCTCGGGAGTTAAAAGCCAACTCTCTGGTGGCGAAAAGGTGTATCTGCACACCGACAAAACCACATATTTTGCCGGAGAAAAAATTTGGTTCAGAGGATATTTGCTAAATACTTCTATTTACTCTCAGGAGCAACTAAGTGCCTATATATATGTAGAGTTATTGGGCGACTCACTTTATAACAGGGCGAAAATTCGTGACAGCGAAGAGGGATTTGCCGGTTATTTAAAAATAAAGGACGACATGAAACCGGGCAGATACGTTTTACGTGCGTATACTAAATGGATGCAAAACTCTCCTTCAGATTATATGTTCTCTAAGGAGATTATCGTTGTAACACCTGCTTCTCTGAGGAAAGAGGGGCTTGGAATAGCAGATAAACCTGCTGCAAGTGAAAAAAGTTCTGCAGGAATCGACAAATCTGCATCGATTAGTTCAAATGCATCTGCCATAAACAAACCTCCATTTGATTTACAGTTTTTCCCGGAGAGTGGGCGTTATTTTGTAGGTGAACCAGCAAAGATTGCTTTTAAGGCAATCGGTACTGACGGACTGTCTGTAGAAGTAGAGGGCTCTTTGTTCAAAAGCGACGGAACTTTAGTCGGTACAATTGCCACTCGCCATAAAGGAATGGGAGTTATTAATTTGATGGAGGCAGACAAAGATGGTTACTACGTGGTAATGAAAGATAAAAGCGGGGTTGAATCAAGATTCGATTTGCCTTTTCCGGAGAAGGAGGGTGTGGCTATTGCCTTAACCAGAGCGGGCGAAAAGATTTCGGTAAAGCCAAAATTGATAAATCTGCACACAGGGAACTATTTTCTTAAACTCTCGGATGGTGAAGAAAACTACTACTCTTGCGAGATAACATCTGCCTCGGCACCTCTCTTTTTTGACATTTCGAATATGCCCTCGGGAATTAATAGTGCAAAAATTATGGGTGGCAATGGCGAAATATTTGCAGAGCGTCTTTTTTATATTCATGAGCGTAATACTCCTGAAATTGTTATAAATACAAATAAATCGTTTTATTCTACCAGAGATTCAGTAAGTATAAATATTGGTGTAAGTAAAACAGGAGAGCATCCTGTTGAGGGAAATTTCTCTGTTTCTGTTACCGATAGTTCGCTTGTTAAGGAGAGCTCCGACAGAGAAAATATTGCTTCGTACATGACCCTTTCAAGTGAGCTGAAAGGATATATTGAGGATGCGGGATATTATTTTAGGAATGTTACTCCTGAAAGTGAGAGGTACCTGGACTTGCTTATGCTTACTCAAGGTTGGAGATACTACTATAAAGAGAAGCCAGTGTTTGAAAGGGAGTTCACCCAGTCAATATCGGGGTCTGTCTCGGGTC
>CAZOOH010000093.1:0-7612 GCA_964581375.1 uncultured Muribaculaceae bacterium | reverse complement strand
GGTACTACTCTGGGTGCCGATAACGGACTCGGACTCTCTGTTGCTATGGCAGTTTTGGAAGCTAAAGATTTGGTTCACGGTCCTGTAGAGGCTCTCTTCACTATAGATGAGGAGACAGGTATGACAGGTGCAAGGGGACTAAAAGCAGGTTTGCTTAAGGGAGATATTCTTATTAACCTAGATTCTGAAGATGAGGGTGAACTCTATGTGGGATGTGCAGGTGGATTAGATGCTTCGGCAACATTTACTTACAAAGAGAAGAGCTTACAAGCCGGTTTCAAAGGCTATAAACTAAGTATTACCGGTTTATTGGGAGGTCACTCAGGAATGGATATTATTCTTGGCAGAGGTAATGCCAACAAAGCTATTGTAAGAATAATACTTCCTCTTATGAAGCTGGGTGCCGAACTTGCTAATATTGAAGGCGGCAGCTTGCGCAATGCTATTCCTCGCGAAGCTTTTGCAACATTGGCTATACCATCTGCAAAAATTGAAGAGGCAAAAGCAATTGTAAATAAGCATTTTGTGGAAATGAAAAACGAGCTTCAGCTTCAGGATGCGGGTATTAACGTAATGTTTGAAGAGTGTGATACTCCTGCAGCAGTCATTGAAACTCAAACTGCTTTGAATATGGTTAAGGCTGTTTACAGTTGTCCTAACGGAGTTGAAAGAATGAGTGATGCTGTTCCCGGGTTGGTAGAAACTTCTAACAATTTGGCAATTGTTAAGTCGCACAATGGGGTAATTGAGGTGAAATGCCTTTTGAGAAGCTCAGTTGATTCGGCAAAAGACATTCTCGGAGAGAGCGTTAAGGCTGTTTTTGAATTGGCCGGTGCTGAGGTAGAACTTGAAGGTGGTTATCCGGGTTGGAAGCCTGATATGAACTCGGCTATTCTTGTAACCATGAAAAGCGTTTACAAAAAACTTTACGGTAACGAGCCCGAGGTTAAGGCTATTCACGCCGGATTGGAGTGTGGAATTCTCGGAGGAACTTATCCGAATTGGGATATGATTTCTTGCGGACCTACTATTCGTTCCCCTCACTCTCCCGATGAGAGAGCACTTATTCCTACAGTTGAAAAGTGGTGGAACTTTGTTATAGAGGTTCTTAAAGAAGCCCCGGTCAAAAAATAATTTGTCCGGTACATTTATTTTGCTATATTTGCAGCCCTTAAATTAAAAAAATTATAAACAATTATGTCAAAACAGTACGAAACCGTTTTCATTGCAACTCCCGTTTTATCTGACGCTCAGATAAAGGAAGCGGTAAAGAAGTATCGTGACCTTATCACCGAAAATGGCGGTGAGATTGTTCACGAGGAAGACTGGGGCCTTAAAAAACTGGCCTATCCTATTCAAAAGAAGACCACAGGGTTCTATCATTTGATCGAATTTAAAGCCGAACCTGAATTCATTTCAAAACTTGAGATTCAATACCGCAGGGACGAGCGTATTATCAGATTCCTCACATTTGCATTGGATAAACATTCAGTAGCTTATGCCGAGAGAAGAAGAAACAACAGAACAGAATCTAAAGCTAAGGAGGAGTAAAAATGGCAAATCAGGTAAATAACGAAATCCGTTATCTTAACCCTCCTACAGTAGAGGTTAAGAAGAAAAAATACTGCCGATTCAAAAAGGCCGGTATTAAATATGTTGACTACAAAGATGCTGAGTTTCTTAAGAGATTTTTGAATGAGCAAGGTAAAATTCTGCCTCGCAGACTTACCGGAACTTCACTTAAATTTCAAAAGAAAGTTTCTCAAGCCGTTAAGAGAGCAAGACATTTGGCTTTGCTTCCATATGTAACTGATTTATTGAAATAAGCAGGAGGAGATAAAATGCAAATTATATTAAAGCAAGATGTTCCTAATTTAGGACACAAAGACGATGTGGTAATCGTTAAGAACGGTTATGCCGCAAACTATCTTATCCCTCAGGGAATGGCAATTATGGCTACTCCATCTGCCTTGAAAGTACATGCCGAAAATTTGAAACAAAGAGCGCACAAAGAGGCTAAAATTCGCAATGAGGCTTCGGAACTTGCAGCTAAACTTGAAGGTATTCAGGTTACATTGGCTACAAAAGTAAGCTCTACAGGTAAAATCTTCGGTTCGGTAAACAATATCCAGGTTGCTGATGCACTTGCCGAGAAGGGATTCAATGTAGACCGTAAAAACATTACAATCACAGGTGAAGCCAATATCAAAGAGGTAGGAATTTATGACGCTGTCGTAAAATGTCACAAAGATATTAAGGCCAACATCAAAATTGAAATTGTAGGAGAAGAATAAATTCTCTCAATAATAAAAGAAAGCTGTCAACTTTTGGCAGCTTTTTTTGTTAAATATTTGATAATATTTTTTTTTAAATAATTTAATTATACTAACTTCGCGTTTATTAGAACTTACAAATTTATTCGCCATGAAAAAAATCTTTACATTTTGTTTGATTTTGATCTCTGCAGCGTCTTTTGCTCAGACTCAAAACGGCTCAGGAAAATATGGCCCGTTCCTTACCAATAAGTTTTTTGACAATTGGTTTATTTCAGCGGGTGGTGGAGTTAATGTTCTCGTCGGAGAAGAAGACAGCCATGCCTCTATCTCATACAGAATGACTCCTGCTTTGGACATTTCGTTAGGAAAGTGGTTTACACCTACTCTCGGTTTCAGAGCTCAATATGCTGGGTTATCGGCAAAAGGTGTTACAGTAAATAATACACTTGCCAGATTCGTAGAAGGAGCTTCTACAGAATATTCCGGTTATTACGATGAAAAATTCAGTTTCCTTAATCTTCACGGCGATTTGTTGTGGAATCTTTCTAACGCTTTAGGGGGTTACAAAGAAGCAAGAACTTGGGATTTTATTCCTTTCATCGGTGCCGGTTATGCAAAATCATGGAAAGAGGGTGTTAATCCTGTTTTTAAAGAGGTAGGATTTAACGTTGGTTTATTAAACAACATCAGGCTTTCTGAAGCTTTTGATTTAAATGTTGAATTCAGAGTTCTTTTGGTTAACGGTCGTTTTGACGGGTACAAAGTTGGACAAGGTATTGAGGAAATTCCTTCTTTGACTGTTGGTTTTGGATATAATTTTGCAAAGAGAAACTTTGATAAACCTGCTCCTCCAATCGTTCCTGATTACTCTCCTTACACCAAAAAAATTGGTGAACTTGAAGCACAAATTGCCGACAAAGATGCTAAAGCAAGTCAACTTGCAAACGATCTGGCAAAAGAAAAGAACAAACCTGCTAAAGAGATTATCACCAAAGAGGTTATGGTTCCTGCAGTTACTGTTATGTTCAAACTCGGCAAATATGAGATTAACGAAAGAGAGATGCTCAATATTGAAAATTTCGCAACTGCAATAAAGAAAGTTCCCGGCAAAACTTATACAATTATGGGTATAGCCGACAAACAAACAGGTTCTGCTAAGAAGAATCAAGCGTTAAGCGAAATGAGAGCTAAGAAAGTATATGATGCTTTAGTAAACAAATTTGGAGTTAGTCCTGATATGTTAAAACTTGATCCTAAAGGCGATACTTATCAACCTTACGGTAAGCCTTATCTGAACAGAGTTGCAATTATAGAAAATAAATAGTTTCTAAAATATTAAGAAAGGCCGGTTTTAAGAACTAAAACCGGTTTTTTCGTATAACTTTACTTTTAATAATAATATTCACAGAATTTTAATGATATGAAAAAGCTTTTAATTATTTGTTTGCTCCTTATCTTCGGGTCATCATTATATTCGCAACAAACCAGGCAACCTGTAGGCAAATGGTTTATATCGGCAGGAGGCGGAGCAATGGTATATGTTGGTGAGAATGATGCTTTAGCCCCATTCGCCGACAGAGTAACTCCGTCAATTGATCTTTCAGTTGGAAAATGGGTAGATCCTATGGTTGCGTTAAGATTGCAGTTCAATGGATTTAACGTAAAAGGTGCATCAGGAAGTACAGCTCCTTTTGCCGATTTACTCAGCCCTCAGTTTTCAAATGGTGTATATGTGGAATCATTTGATGTAATCTATACTCATTTAGATGTAATGCTTAATTTCTCTGTTTTGGTAAACGGAGTTAACAATAAAAGAGTATTTGAACTAATTCCGCTAGTAGGAGTTGGTTGGCTTCATTCTTCAAAAAAAGGTGTTGACTTTACTTCGGACAATGCCGCATTTACTGCAGGTATAGCAGGCAAACTTAAAATAGCCGGAAATTTGTCTTGCCAATTAGAATTAAAAGGAAATCTTGTTAATGAAAATACCGACGGTGTAATGGGTAACAGAAATGGCGAAGGTATTGCATCTGCAACATTCGGATTAACTTATAGCTTTTAATTAGTCAAATATATTAGCTTCAGAATATTTCTTTAGCATATATTTCTGGCATAACTATTGTAATTAGTTATGTAACTATAAAAAATAGTTGCATAACTAATTTTTTTAGTTACATTTGTATCAAATAAATTTTATATGCAAAAATTAACAGGTAAAGAGGAGGAGATAATGAATCTCTTTTGGGAAAAAGGGGAGCTTTTTGTTCGGGAGCTACTTGAGAGTTATGATCCGCCAAAACCCCATTTTAATACACTATCTACTATAGTAAGAGGGCTGGAGGAGAAAGGATTCTTGGGTCATAAATCTTATGGAAATACTTATCAGTATTTTGCCATAATCTCAATGGAGGAGTATAAAAATTCGGCTTTAAAAAGTGTAGTGAATAAATATTTTCAAAACTCGTATCTCGGAGTTGTCTCCTCTCTTATAGAAGAGGAGAAGATTTCCCTGGAGGAGCTTAAAAAATTGATTTTAAAAGTAGAGAAATCTTCAAAATAAGTTTTATGGGAGAGTTCACTGTATATATATTAAAATCGGCACTTAGTATTTCTCTCTTCTTTCTGTTTTATAAGTTATTGCTCAGCAGAGAGACCTTCCATAAATTCAACAGAGTTCTTCTGTTAGGAATTCTGTTGCTCTCTTTCGCTTTGCCTCTTTTGAAATTTTCATTAAGTAAAGAGGTAAGTTATTCAATTAACACTGTTTATATTGAAGAGATTTTTAATTCCGGGCAAGTTGCAGGTTCCCAGGCTCCTGCGGTTCCTTTGTGGGCTACTTCAATAATTTTAATATATGTAGCAGGCGCTTCCGTTACCTTTTTAGTGCAGATTATTTCGTTTCTGAGGATGCTTTCAATTATCAAAGGGGCAAAATTGGAATCTGCCGAAGGAGGAGTTAAAGTGTATGTTACCGAAAAATGTGTTGCTCCTTTCTCATGGATGAATTGCTTTGTTATTAACAGAGCCGATTTTGAAACAGATGGCGATATTATTGCCACACATGAGAGGGCACATATTGCCCGTAAACATTCAATCGATATATTGCTTAGTCAGGCAGCTCTTATTTTTCAATGGTTCAATCCGGCAATATATCTGCTTAAACAAGAGCTTCAGGCCATTCATGAATATGAGGCAGATGAGGCTGTTATCACACAAGGCATCGATGCAAAAAAATATCAGTTATTATTAATTAAAAAGGCTGTGGGTCAAAGGTTATTTACACTTGCAAACAGCTTTAATCACGGAAAATTAAAAAAAAGAATTACAATGATGGTAAGAGAAAAATCAAAAAAATGGGCAGCAATAAAAGCTTTGTTTATTCTGCCGGCGGCTGCAATTGCCCTTACAGCATTTGCATCGGAAAAGGTATCTGCCAAAACCGAATTATTATCTAAGGCCGAAATTACAATGCCTTCGATTGAAATGGCTCCTGTTGTTAAAGATACTGTTAAGGTTAAAAAAGATTCTACTGTTGTAAAAGTTATCGTAAAAAAGACCGGCGATAAGAGTGTTAAACATATTTATATCAATGGTAAAGAGGTTTCTGAAGATTCACTTAAAGCCTTTAAGATTAAAGTCGATACTTCTATGGTAAAACAAAATGTTATGATTGCCGTCTCTAAGAAAGGTGTTTTAAATAATGGAGAAAAGGTGATTGTGATAAGTAATAAAAAGGGAGGAAATGATACAATCAATCTGAATATTAGAAACGTGTCGCAAGCTAATTGGTCTTCAAAAGATGGTAAGGAGTATGTGATAGTTAATACAAAGAGTGTAAAGGCAGTGAAAGGAGAGATGGTCAATGGTGTTTTTGTAAGCAAGGATTCGATTGTAGTTGACGAAAATCCAAGAGTTATTATGAGAGTTCCAAAGGCCAGAGTCGTTATGACAAACTCCGAACTCCCTTCAAATGTTCTGTATATTGTAGATGGTGCAGAGGTGAAAGATATCAGCGAAATTAAACCTAACGATATCGAGAAGATTAATGTTTTGAAAGACAAAACAGCTGTTGAAAAATATGGCGATAAAGGGAAGAATGGCGTTATAGAAATAACTACAAAAAAATCAAAATAGAGTCAACTCAGCTAAAATTGTGTACCTTTGGAGTAATTTTCCAAAGGTATTTTTATTATATATGAAACAAGATATTCAAATTGCAGAATTAATTAAATCGGAAGAGAATCGACAGCTTCACGGAATCGAACTTATTGCTTCTGAAAACTTTGTAACTCCGCAAGTGCTTGCTGCGCTAGGTTCGGTGCTTACAAACAAATATGCCGAAGGGTATCCCGGAGCAAGATATTATGGTGGATGTGAAGTCGTCGATCAGGTAGAACAACTCGCAATAGAGAGGTTGTGTAAACTCTTTGGTGCCGAATATGCCAACGTTCAGCCTCACTCGGGAGCTCAGGCCAATATGGCTGTTTTTATGGCATGTCTAAAACCGGGAGACACTTTTATGGGATTAGACTTAGCACACGGAGGCCACCTGACTCACGGCTCGCCTGTTAATATGTCGGGTATGTGGTACAATGCCGTTAGTTACGGCTTGAACCAGGAGACCGGACTTGTCGATTACGACGATATGGAACGTAAAGCTCTTGAACATAAACCAAAACTTATAATTGGCGGAGCATCTGCTTATTCAAGAGAGTGGGATTATGAAAGAATGAGATCTATTGCCGACTCTATTGGCGCTCTCTTTATGGTAGATATGGCACATCCTGCAGGGCTAATTGCCGCGGGATTGCTTAAAAATCCCGTGAAACATGCTCACATTGTTACTTCTACGACTCATAAAACCCTAAGAGGCCCGAGAGGTGGTGTTATTCTAATTGGAACCGATTTTGATAATCCTTTTGGGATCCTTACTCCTAAAGGTGAGGTGAAGAAGATGTCTGCTGTCATTAACTCAAGCGTGTTCCCGGGTATACAGGGTGGTCCTCTGGAACATTGTGTTGCTGCCAAAGCAGTCTCTTTTTATGAGGCATTGCAACCTGAATTTATCACTTATCAAACCCAGGTTAAAAAGAATGCCGAAGCAATGGCATCTGCTTTTATTGCAAAAGGATATAAAGTAGTTTCGGGTGGCACTGACAATCACCTTATGCTTATAGATTTACGCAGTAAGTTCCCGGAAATTTCAGGGAAAATGGCCGAAAACACACTTGTTAAAGCCGATATTACTGTTAATAAGAATATGGTTCCTTTCGACAGTCGTTCACCTTTCCAAACTTCGGGCATCAGAGTAGGCACACCTGCTGTAACATCAAGAG
>CAZOOH010000092.1:5236-7685 GCA_964581375.1 uncultured Muribaculaceae bacterium | reverse complement strand
AGGTGAACAGGGGCGACAAATTAATGGTAGTCAAGAATTGTTACCAGTTTTTGGAAGAGATTGAGGAGATTGATTTTATTGCAAACGGCGATGTGGCTGAGTTATTAAAAATCTCTAAATACGAAGAGAGGTACGGACTTAAATTTGCTGAGGCTACTCTTCGATTTGCCGATTATAACGACGTTGAAATAACTGCAAAAGTGGTTTTAGATACCTTGACCAGTGAGGGTGCATCGCTTGGTATGGAGGAGCAGAAACGTCTGTTTGCAGAGGTTTTGGAAGATTACTCGCATATCAAAGGAAAACGTAAACGAATTAATGCTGTCCGTGAAGATATTTACTTTAATGCTCTTCAAATTAAATTCGCAGCTGCGGTGACATGTCATAAATCGCAGGGAGGTCAGTGGAAATGTGTGTTTATTGATAATCCGTTCTGGTCCGACGAAATTACCGTTGACGATCTTAAATGGCTCTACACTGCTATTACCAGAGCAACCGATAAGGTTTATTTTGTTAATTTTGACAATAAGTTTTTTAAAGATAAAATATAAATTAAGACAAACTGGATGAAAAATTTTAGAAATCTGATTCTCTTAGTCTCTCTTTTTTCCGGCGCTACTCTCTTTGGACAGATGCCGGCTATGGTAGAAAATAAAATGGTAAAACCAATATCTGCACCATATAAATGGTTAGATAACAGTAATTTAATATTGCAAAAAAGTGTTGTTTTTAAGAAGACATTCACTAAATATAATGTAGTTTCTTCGGAAAGGTCTGAATATTCTGAGCCGGTACAGGCGGTAAATGCATCTGTAACTGTTAAGGATGGAGATATATATCTGCTTACAGGCGGCAAAACAGAAAAGAGAATTACAAATACAAAGGAAGAGGAGTGTAATCCCGCTTTCTCGCCGGATAGTTTAAAAATTGCATTTACAAGAGGGAACGATTTGTACTCGATTGATCTGGAGAGCGGTAAGGAGAGCAGGCTTACCTTTGACGGAACCAAACTTATTTTAAACGGGCGCGCTTCGTGGGTATATTATGAAGAAATTTTCGGACGCTCAACTCAATATTCTGCCTTCTGGTGGTCGCCGGATAGTAAAAATATTCTTTTCTACAGGTTCGACGATTCTAAAGTGCCGTTCTTCCCGATAATAAACTTTGCCGGGCAGCACGGAACAGTAACCGAGACTCACTATCCCAAGGCCGGCGACCCCAACCCTGAAGTAAAAATCGGAGTCGTTAGTTGCAACGGCGGGGCAATCACCTGGGCCGATTTTAATGAAAAGGATGATCAATACTTTGGAACACCCTATTGGAACAGCGACGGTACAGCGTATCTGATTCAGTGGATGAACAGAGATCAGAACAATCTTGCAGTTTACTCCGTTAATCCGGCTACCGGAAGCAAGACTAAAATATATAACGAAGTTCAAAAAACCTGGCTCGACTGGATAGATCAACTCGAATTTGCTCAGGAGGGATTCTATATGGTACGCGATTTTGAATTTTGGGAACAAATCTATTTTCAATCCTATGACGGAAAAATCCTTAAAAGGCTTACCGACGGTAAAAACTGGGGAATTAAGTTCATTTCGGCAGATCACACCGGCAAAAATATCTTTTATACATCGCGCTGTGATGCTTCAACCCGTAATGACATCTACTCTGTAAGCTGGAAAAAAGATTTTCAAAAAGTTACTGTAAATAAAATCAGTTATGGCCCTTATAATTATAAGAATGTTGCGGTCTCTCCCGATAAGCTGAAGGTTGCAGCAACAGCTTCAAATTCAGAGACACCCGATATGCTCACTCTTATTAAAATTAACCCTAAGGGTAATAAGTTTACCGTACTTGAGAATTCTCAGGCAGATGACTTTGATCTTAAAAAACAGGCTACCGGTAAAATGGTTTATATAACGACACCTGACGGCTACAGGCTGCCCGGATCGATAACCCTGCCATTCAATATGAAAGAAGGAAAACAGTATCCGGTAATTATAAACATGTACGGAGGTCCTAACAACTCTCAGGTTATGGATGTTTGGAAAAACCCTTCACAATCTTCAGTTTACTGGGCTAAGGAGGGCGTGATACAGATCACAATCGATAACAGGGCTTCGGGACATTGTGGTAAAGAGGGGCAGAATTTTGTTTATCGCAATCTTGGAAAATATGAATTGGCCGATTTTATTGAGTGGGTTAAGTATTTAAGAACTTTGCCATATGTCAATCCTAAGAAAATCGGGATTACCGGATTCAGTTTTGGAGGTACAATGACTGCATTGGCATTAACTGAAGGGGCTGATTATTTTCAGTACGGTATTGCAGGCGGTGGTGTTTACGACTGGAGTCTCTATGATACTCACTATGTAGAGAAGTTTATGGATACGCCAAAAGATAACCCCGAAGGTTATAAAGCATCTGCCGTTATTTATAAAGCAGC
>CAZOOH010000092.1:0-5136 GCA_964581375.1 uncultured Muribaculaceae bacterium | reverse complement strand
GATTGCTCTTTTATTTTTTCGAGCTCGTCCTTCATTCTGACTACACATTTTTGTATTCCCGCATGATTTGCTTTAGAGCCGAGTGTATTTATTTCACGGCCCATCTCTTGGGCTATAAAGTTTATTTTTTTACCGGGATATTGCTCATTATCAATAGTTTCCAGGAAATAGTTACAATGTTGTTTCAAGCGAACTTTTTCTTCTGTAATGTCCAGTTTTTCAAGATAATAGATGATTTCTTGTTCAAACCGGTTTTGGTCAAAACTTTGACTCACCTCTTGCAACCTTGAATCGAGCCTCTGCTTTAGATTTGTAACCCTCTCATTTTCGAATCCCTCAATCTCCTTTAAAATAGTCATAATGAGTTCTACTCTTTTCCGCAGATCCTCTTCCAGCTTTTCGCCTTCAACAGTACGGAATATTGCAATCGAGTTCAAGGCATCTAAAAGACATACTTTAAATGTCTCCCAAAACTCTTCATCTATTTCTCTCTTTTGATTATCAATCACATCCGGTAGTCTCAAAATTGTTTGGATTAACTCTTTGGAGTCGTTTTCTAGCCCGAGCTCATTTTGAAGCTCCGATATCTGCCTGTAATAAGAGAGAAATACATCTTTATTAATTGCTCTGGCAAGACTCTCTTGCGAATACTCGATATTTGAAAACAAATCAATGGTTCCTCTTTGGAGCGCTTGAGAAACCATCTGCTTAACCTCAATCTCCTTCTCTCTGGGAATAATCTGAGTCTTCAGATTAACCTCAGATCCTTTACCGTTTACTGAACGTATTTCAATAATTATTTTATTGTGTCCGAAACGGCCCTCTGCTTTGCCGTATCCTGTCATTGATTGTATCATAATATCGGTTGTTTATGGTGCAAATTTAGATATTTGATAATAAGAAATGGTATATTTGTGGGTTAATTATAGTTATGTATGGAAGAAATCATTAAAAACGGAGAGGAGAGATCGCTCAATTTTTTAGAAGAGATTATTGAAAATGATTTAAAGAGTGGCAAATACAAATCCATTCTAACCAGGTTCCCGCCGGAACCAAACGGGTATTTGCATATAGGTCACGCAAAAAGTATCTGCCTTAACTTCGGGTTGGCAAAAAAATACGGAGGAAAAACAAATTTGCGTTTTGACGACACCAATCCTGTTAAGGAAGATGTTGAATATGTCGATTCTATTAAGGCAGATGTTAAATGGCTGGGATTTGACTGGGCAGCTGAGCTCTATGCTTCGGACTATTTCGGTCAGCTATATATTTGGGCGCAAGAGTTAATCAAAAAAGGACTTGCCTATGTTGACGACCAATCGCAGGAAGAGATTCGCACGGGAAGAGGTACTGTCCAACAACCGGGTACAGAGAGTCCATACAGAAATCGCTCAGTTGAAGAGAATTTGGAGTTATTTGGGGCAATGAAGGAGGGTAAATTCAAAGAGGGCGACAAGGTTCTTCGTGCTAAAATTGATATGGCTCACCCTAACATGCTAATGAGGGACCCGATTTTATACAGGATTATTCATGCAGAACACCACAGAACCGGCGATCAATGGTGCATCTACCCGATGTACGATTACGCGCACGGTCAAAGCGATTCATTGGAAAATATAACACATTCAATATGCACCCTTGAGTTTGACGTTCATCGTCCTTTGTACGATTGGTTTATTGAAAAGCTGGAGATTTTCCCTTCGCACCAATACGAATTTGCCCGTTTAAACCTTACCTATACTGTAATGAGTAAGAGAAAGTTGTTGGAACTTGTTAAAAATAACTACGTTACAGGTTGGGATGACCCCCGGATGCCTACTATTTGCGGTTTAAGACGCAGAGGTTTTACTCCGGAGAGCATAAGATTATTTGCCGAAAAGGTTGGGGTTGCCAAGCGTGACAACATTATTGACTTGTCTCTGTTAGAGTGGTGTGTGAGAGAGGATTTGAACAAGAGAGCAAACAGATATATGGCAGTTTTGGATCCTGTAAAGCTTGTGGTAACAAACTATCCTGAAGGGCAAACCGAAATATTTACCGCTCCTAAAAATCCTGAAATTCCCGAAGCAGGAGTTAGGCAGATACCGTTCGGCAGAGAGTTGTATATTGAGAGAGACGACTTTATGGAGAATCCTCCGAAAAAATATTTCCGTTTACAACCGGGTGGAGAGGTGCGTTTGAAATTCTCGTATATTATTAAATGTGAGGAGGTTGTAAAGGACGAAAACGGTCAGATTGTTGAAATTCGTTGCACTTATGACCCAACCAGCCGTCCCGGAACAGGTGAGTGGCGTTCGGTTAAAGGTACAATACACTGGCTTGCAGCCTCTAATGTAATTAATGCGAAGGTACAGCTGTTTGACAGACTTTTTACTCAAGCCGAAATGGATTCAATTCCTGAGGGCGACGATTATAAAAATTACCTTAACCCGGATTCTTTGAAGGTTGTTAACGGCTTTGTAGATTCTCATATTTTAGAAGATGAATCGGGTATTGCGGTTCAGTTTGAAAGACTGGGGTATTTTGTGAAAGATATAGACAGCACCTTAGAAGCACCGGTATTTAATAAAACAGTCGGTTTAAAATCGGCTTGGTAGGTTTTGTGGAGGTAGATGACCTGTAATTGAATTTATTACCACTTTAATATTAAAAAAATGGATTCACAAAAAGTTGATATGTTTATCATGACAAATGGTAAATATTTCGAAAGTCAACATCTCTTTATGATCAGAGAGAGACTTCTGGAGACTGATGATTCAAAATGGTTTATGATTCAATCTATCCCGTTCAAAGATCCTGTTTTATGTTTGATAATTTCATTGTTGGCCGGCCCACTCGGAATTGACAGATTTTATGTAGGTGATACCGGTCTTGGAATTGCCAAATTGATTACCTGCGGTGGATTAGGAATTTGGGCAATTGTCGATCTCTTCCTTATAATGGGAGTAGCCAGAGAGAAAAATATTCAAATGCTGCAACAGGTTATCTACTAGTTCCATTTGACTCGTAACAAGCTCTATACAATTTTGCTGATGTTGCTGCTGGCGGGTTACTCGTGGGTTGCCTTTTCAATGTTCAGAGCCTCATCAATAGCTCCTGACGGGGTTGAGATTTGTATATTTAAAATTGTTACAAATTTACCTTGCCCGGCTTGTGGTTCCACACGGGCGGTTGTTTCAATATTCAGGGGAGAATTCTTGCCTGCATTGTTATTAAATCCATTAGGCTATATAATTGTCATTGCTATGGTTACGCTGCCATTTTGGTTGCTTTTTGATACTATATGGAGGAAAGATTCTCTTTTAAAATTTTATATAAAGTTTGAATCAGTATTTCGCCGAAAAGCTGTCGTAATCTTTGCCATTGTACTGTTACTGGCAAATTGGATTTGGAATATTGTTAAAGAATTTTCCTGAAAACTCTCTGAATTATCGCATCTGCACAGCATGTTTCTTCCATAGTCCTGTTTCATAATAGATAAATGCTCCTAACAGCCCTACACTCCATGCAATAGGTATAGACCACCATATTCCGCTTGAACCGTAGTGTTGCGAGAGAATCCATGCAATTGGTATTCTTATTATCCAAAGAGAAAGAGTGGTTATTAACATTGGAATAAATGTGGCACCTGCGCCTCTTGTGACTCCGTTGTATACAAACATTGTAGAAAAAAGCAGATAAAATGAGGATACTATTACAAGGTACTCCCTGCCAATTTCAATAATCTCTTTATAGTGAACAGAATTATGCTCAACGAAGAGCCCCATTATGCTTTTCCCGAAAAAGATTACAACCAGAGAAAGAGTAATGCATATTATAGTTGAGTATAATAGAGTGGCTATAAGTCCCTTATGTATTCTATCGTATCTTTTTGCTCCCAAATTTTGCCCTACAAACGAAGAAAGAGCTGCCGATAAGTTCATTGCAGGCATGGAAACAAACATATCTACCCTTCCTGCGGCTGTGTAGGCAGCTAATGTGGCAACTCCGAAAGGGGCAACAATTTTTAGTAATGCCATAGAACCAAGCCCTACAAGAGTCTGCTGAATTCCTGATGGTAACCCGATTTTTAATGATAGTCTGAAGTTTTCCCAGTCAAAGTTCCATTTTCTGAAATTCAGATTGAATTTTATTAAGCTCTCTCTGGTATTGAGATAATACCACAGAGCTATCCACGCTAAGATAACTGAGACTCCTGTTGCCCATGCGGCTCCGGCTACTCCCATTTTAAAAACAACTACAAATAGTATATCGAGAAAAGTATTTAAAATAACAGAGGCTACAATAAAATAGATTGGAGTTTTAGAATTTCCAACACCTCTCATTATTGACGAGATACCTGCGATTGCGAACATTGGGACTATGGTGGTTAACAACATTATATTAAAATATATTGTTGCGTCAGGAATAACCTCTGCCGGTATCGACAATATTCTAAATAAAAATGGTGAAATCAGGTAAAAAATTATACACAGCAGAGTTGAACTGATAAGAAGAAATATCTGCAGTGTATCGGAGGTTATTTTAACCTTTTCATAATTTTTAGCTCCGAAAAACTGAGCCACAATTACTGAACTGCCAATTGTGATGCCGCCAATTAATGCCGACAAAACAAAGATTATAGGAAAGCTTGCGCCGACAGCCGCCAAAGCGACTGAGCCCACAAATTTTCCTACAATTATCGAATCTACTACATTGTAGAGTTGTTGAAATATATTTCCGATAAGCATGGGTAAAGCGAACAACAAAATATTTTTACCCTCATTGCCTTGAGTAAGATCCTTCATTTATATAGATTATCAGGGCGCGAATTTAATAAAAAATGGTTTAACGAACCCATTTTCCTATTTTTGCATTAATGTCAAAAAAGACTATTCATATTAATGACGCCGTTAAGATTACGGCTCCTCCGGGTTTCTCTGTTATGATTAAACCTGTAGGTGCTGAGTGTAATTTAAATTGCGGCTATTGTTACTATCTCGATAAAAAGAGTATGTATAATGAAGCATCTGCTCAACGAACTGGTCGATTCAATATTATGGATTTTGACACTTTAGAGCAGATTGTTAATCAGTATATAAACGATACCTCTTCTGCTGAGATTACATTTGTGTGGCATGGCGGAGAACCGCTTTT
>CAZOOH010000091.1:0-7781 GCA_964581375.1 uncultured Muribaculaceae bacterium | reverse complement strand
AGGGTTATGGTGTTCGGTTTTATAAGACTCTTTGTTTAATAACTATTTAGCTTATGTCTCAGTTTGATATTGATTTGGTCTATCTTTGGGTTGATGGGAACGACATAAAGTGGCTCTCTAAAAAGAATGCTTTTTTGGGCAATAACCAGGAAAATGTTACAGATGCAACTACAATAGCCCGGTTTATAGATAACGACGAACTTAAATACTCTTTGAGATCAGTTGAAAAGTATGCTCCCTGGGTAAGGAAGATTTTTATTCTTACAAATGAACAGAGACCACATTGGCTGAATACCGAGAACAACAAAATTGAAATTGTAGACTTAAGTGAAATATTACCTCCTGAGGCGTTCCCATGTTTTAATTCAGTTATAATAGAACATTTTCTGTATAAAATCCCGGGTTTGGCAGATCGCTTTTTATTGTCTAATGACGATATGTTCCTTAATCGTCCTGTGACCCCTGCTACATTTTTTACCGATGAGGGGTATCCCATTGTAAGGTTGAAATATGTTTTTCTTGGTAAATGGATAATGAGACTTAAAAAAACTTTAAATATCCATACGAATAACTACAGAAAAACCATTGACCGGTCTGCGATGCTGATAGAGAAAAAATTTGGCAAATATTACTCAGACATACCGCATCATAATATTGATTCATATCTAAAAGCAGATTACAGAAGAGTTGTTGAGGAGTATTTTAAAGATGAGATACTTTCTACAGTCTCTCATCACATTAGAACAGATGATGACATACAACGTGTAATATTTTCTTATTTTGCACTTGTGCAAAAACACGCCAAGCTAAAATATGTAGGTCGTAGCGAATCATGCCACATAAGGGTGCAAAAAAAGAATTACAACAGGTACATCGATTTGAATAATCCCATATTCTTTTGCCTGAACGACACAATCCACGTCAAAGAAGAGGACAGAAAAAGAATAGCGCCGTTTTTAAACGGACTCTTTCCGGAGAAGTCTTCATTCGAAAAATAGATTTTATCGGAAGAGTTTTGGTTCTTAAAATACTTCAACTTTTATAATTCGAAACTAGACTTTTCGGGAAGTATCTGCTCAAAAGCATCTCGAATACTCCTTATTGTCTTATCGTAATTTGGAATGTGCTGATTGTCGTTCAAACAAACCAAAGAGTACTTTTGATTTGCAACAGCATTTATTGCCTGTTTTGACTTAATTACCAGCGGGAACATTTTGGTGTCCTTGTATGTGTTGTAAGGCATGAAATTGCCTTTGCATATTTGCCATGTACGAAAGAATTCCGGGGTATAATCTTTCTCGTTTCTAAACCTGTGTGAAGACATTTCCCTGAGTTCTTTTTCGCATTTTTCCCAGATTTCGGTAAAAGTCCCTTTTAGAAACGGCTGTGCATTATGAGGAGTTTTGAGAGTCGAAATTTTTCTGAGAGGTTTGAGCAGATGAGTCCATCGTGCTTTCTTTCCGTATGATTTGTCGAACCATTTATCGTGATCCCTCTTCATAATTTCGCTCTTAACGAAAAATTTGTTGATAAGAGAAAGATTGTTCTTAAGCATCTTCTCGTATTGCGACAAGCCGAAGTTTGTCCTGAAAGCCGCAATATCATTTGGAAGGCCGTTTAAAAAGAAACGCTCGGCCGAAATGTGATTTATAATAAAAAAGTCGTCGTTAAAATAGACGAAATGCTCTGAGAGATCGGGTATTTTATGGAGATAAATCTCGATAAGATTAGAATTAAAAACCGGTAAAACGTCAGCCGGAATAAAGTCTTTATGGTCGACAAGCTGAATTTTCGGATGGTCGGGATTGAGCCATTCAGGCTTTTGCCCACAAGTAACAAAGTGGATTTTTCTTACCCATGGAGCAAATTTTTCAACTCCTCTGAACCAGTATTTCAACAATCCGTAATCCCTGAATCGGGCATCTACAACTTCATTATTGTTTTTATTAATCTTACCTGAGTACTTCGCAAATTCATCTTTCCATTTCGGGTCATTCATATCGACCCACGTAATGACAAAATCAATTTGTGGTTTTAAGTGATTCTCCATTATAAATATATTGTGTCTTTCTTTATCAAAGGTAATGAATTCCCTTAAATTAATAAAATAAGTTTTAAACGACTGTAAAACAGTCGTTTAAAACCGTATGATTATTGAGATACTCTCAGACTTATGTTTGCAGATATTCCGTTTGACCAGTACCCTTTGAATGTTTCGATAGTATGGTCGCTTCCGTCTAATCCTCTCTCAATGTAATGTGTGCCGAACAAATTATTAATATTCAGATTTATAGCAGCCGATTTACCCAATAATTTAAATTTGAGTGATGCGCCTGCATTAAAAATTGAGTAACCGGGTATCCTGAATACCTCTCTGTTTGATGAATCGGTGCGTCCGGATGGTTCAAAATCGGCATAATATTTATCATAATAGCGTAATTCGGCGTAAAAGCTGCCGGCAGGTGAAGGGTTGTAGTTAGCACCGACAGATATTTGATTCTGAGGCGAATCGCCTACAGGGATCCCGTTTGTATAAATATTAAATGTACCTGTTACCGAACCTGAGTAGTTGTCGTAAATAATCGCATTGACATCGTTCTTCCAACGCCAATCGGCAATCGAGGCGTACCCTTTTATTTTAAGCTGAGTAAAAGGTGTGTATTCAAAATCGGCTTCTACTCCTGTATGCAGAGCATCTAGTCCGCTTACAAGGTATCTGCTCAGACCAATCTCCTGTACCATATACGGATTGGACATGAGACTCTTGTTTTTCCAATATGCTATATATGCGGTAACTTCGGTAGAAAACGATTCGCCGATGTACCTGTATCCTGCCTCTGTAAGAAAGTTACTTTCATTTTTAACACCGGATGTAATATTATTGTTCCATGAAGAGAAGTATATGTCGGAATAGGGAATTCTGCTGTAAACAGCTCCGTTTAGATATAGTGAGTTGGATGGATCTAATTTGGCCAAAATTCCTGCCTTTATACTGTAGCCGTTTCCTTTGGCGCTTTTGCTGTAAATATCTGCAACATAGTTGTACTTATCCCATCTCTTAATATTGCTGCTCATTAATGAAACGCCGAATTTTGCAGTTATGTTTCTTCTTTTAGCGGCATCTCCTTTAGCTGCGTCGTATGTAAACAGAGTGTAAATTGTTCCGTGATCAATTACCTTGCCGCTGTGTAGCCGGATCAAATCGCCGACTCCCTTTATTTGGTTACGCCCTGCAACTCCGGCCATTGAGTAGTTCTGGTAATCTTCGAACCAGTAATCGCCTCCCAGCAGGTCGGTTATCTTCTCTTTTTCCCAGGTGGTGTAGTGCTGATAATGAAAGCCACTCTCAATTTTTGTTCTTTCGGAAATATTTGAGATTACTCCCCATTTTATACCGCTTTGCAGATGGCCTGCCAAGTAGTTGGTCTCAACCCTTATTGATTCTCCCGTTGATGCATCTCTGTTGCTGCTTATAACCGAATCCCAGTCTATGTGGCCATCTTTCTGAAACCCGATAATCGGTGTCCCTTTAGATTCTGACCAAAGACCGCCTCCGTTGCCGTTTGAAATATAAACCGCAGTATTCATCGAGGTATTTTCAGATAGTTCCCAAAAATGTTGCAATGTCAAATAGGGTTTGTGGTAGAAGTTTTCCGAGATATTTCTTGCCTTGTTGTTGTAATACCCCCAGTTTTTACTGTAGCCTGCTCCATATTTTTCGACTTCGGCAAGTGTAAGTCTTGCAGATCGTTGCTGGTGTCTTTCGGGAGAACCGAGCAGGGTCAGCAGAAGGGAGCTGCGCTCATTGATTTTTTTACTTATGTTGAGCAGATACGCCCAGGAGTTGACGTTTGAAGATTCTACAAAGGTCTTCCCTGTGGCATAGGATGCACTTACTGATGCTGCCCATCCGTTTTTCAGTATTCCTGTGTTATATGTCGCCTGATATTTTCTCAAACCGTAGTCGGTAATAGATACTCCGACTGACGTAAAACTCTTTTCAACTGGAGTTGAGGTAATAATATTTATAGTTCCTCCCATGGAATTGTCTGAGAGCATTGATGCTCCCGGCCCTTTTTGAACTTGAAGTGCACTTGTTGCATCTGTGAGGCCAATCCAGTTATTCCAGTACATTCCGCCGGTTGTAAGTCCGGAGATTGGGATTCCGTTCAGCAGAACCGAAATATTCTCCTGCTTGAACCCTCTGATATTTATTCGTGCATCGCCGTAGCTTCCGCTCTCTGCAGTAGCATATATTCCCGGAATAGATTTCATAATTTCGGGGTATGTTTGCCCTGTTGCTTTTGAACTTATTTCCGAAGAGTTGATTGTTTTGATTCTCAAAGGGCTGGTTTTTTCGGGCAGAAAAGATGCCGAAACCGTAATCTCATTAAGATTAATTTGTTTAATATTCTCTGTTTTTTTCAGAGAATCTTTTTTGTACTCAGAATTTGAATCTGTCGGGATGTTTTGAGCCTGAACGGCTCCTGAAATCAGGGTAATACATACAAGTATTCCCCATTTTTGTTGGGTAAATTTTTTTGTTTTCATAATAGTCTTCTCTCTTCCAGACTTTAACTGTCGGTACCGTAGTTTAAACGGTTCTGCCCATTACGGCTCGCGGACTTTACCGCCGATCGGGAATTACACCCTGCCCTGAAGAATTATTTGCGGCGCGAAGATATAAAAATTAATTATAACTTCGTTTCATAATTTTAATATAGCTCAGAATTGAGTCAGATTACCTATCTTGAACAGTTTTTAATCATAATAGCTAACCTTAAAAAACCGAAAAATGAAAAAGTTCCGATTGTTTGTGGCTATCTCGATTTTAGTTTGCCTGAACACACAGTTATTAATTGCTCAAAACGGTGAAACTACCGGTAAAAAGGAGTGGAAGCTCATTTGGAAGGATGAGTTTAACGGAAATCGTCTGAATCTCTCTAAATGGAATGTTCTTACACGTGAAACCAGTAAACACGGCGAATTACAGTATTATATTCCCGAAGAGGTATATCTGCAAAACGGCGACTTGGTAATCCGAAGCAGTAAAAAGGATTACGGAAATAAGAATTACACCAGCGGACGATTAGATACTAAAGATAAGCTTGCGATTACTTACGGCAGATTCGAAATCAGAGGTAAATTACCTGTAGGTCAAGGTATGTGGCCTGCCTACTGGCTCTACCCGCAGAACCGCGACTGGGCTATGGAGTACGTAATGTCGGAGGCTGTTGCCAACGGGAAGGAGTCATTAATTCCGGAACTTCGGCCATGGTATACCGAAATAGATATTATGGAATATTTGGGACACGAACCTAATGTATTCTATGCAACTTTCCACTATTACTCATTTAAGGGTGAGAAGAAGAGCTCATCCGGCAAATATGTTCCCGACTTCTCTTTTGCAGATGACTATCATTTGTATGTGTTGGAGTGGGAGCAGGATGCCATTCGCTGGTATATAGACGGTAAATTGGTCCATACAGCTACCGAAGGTGTTCCGCACACCCCTCATTTTCTGATTATAAATACAGCAGTGGGCGGAAGTTGGCCCGGAAATCCTGACTCAACAACTGTTTTCCCTCAGTATCATAATATTGACTACGTAAGGGTTTATCAAAGGAGATAACGTGCTGCTAAAATTCATTTGCCGGGCGAAAACTGCTTCTTTTAATTTTGTTAACGAAACGAAAACTTCTTGTTTACCAACTAACACTCAGATATACAGATATATACAGGTTAATGTGCACACCGTGTGGCACATTGTTCTTTAATGAACTGGTGGCCAGGGTTTTGCGCGAGCGTTTTGCAAATAGCGGATATTCATGTAGTTACAAAAGATGTGGCACGTCACGTGCCACATCTTTCACAATTATTTGTTTAGTAATAAGTTGCGCGAAGCTCGCGCAAGCATCAGGTTGACAGTGTGTTATGAAAAACATGGCACATCGTGTGCCACACCATTATAATCCATAGACATAATCACTAGATTAGCAGTGAGTTGGATGGGATTTTCGAAAAGAAATTTCTTAAATGGTAAATATGTTGGGATATATCGCTTGATACTCTGCAAAAAAAAAGCTGTCCTTGCGGGCAGCATTTTTTAATATAATAATCGCGTTCTTGATTTACGTTTAATCATTTGTGATTGGAGCACAACCGGTCTTGATTAACAAGTTTGATTAACAAGCTTGATTATTGTGTGATTAGTCGTTGAGGGAGAATCTGTAGAATCCGGTAACTTTTACCTGAGGGTCAACGCTCTTTAGGTATGCAGCTACTGAAATTTTACCGTCTTTAACGAAAGTTTGCTCTTCGAGAGTGCTCTCTTTAAAGAATTTAGATAATTTACCTTGTGCGATTTGTTCAACCATGTTTTCCGGTTTGCCTTCCAGGCGAACTTGTTCGCGATAGATTTCCAACTCTTTTTCGATAACCTCTTTTGTGCAAGTATCTTTACTTACGGCTACAGGGCTCATTGCAGTGATTTGCATTGCAATTTCGCGACCAACTTCATAACTTACAGCTTTACTGAAACCTACGATAGTTGCAACTTTACCGTTTGTGTGGATATAAGATGCAATGTACGGAGCTTCAATCTTGTTGTAGAATGGAATTGCGTGTTTTTCGCCACTCTTACCTGTTTGCTGAACAACTGTCTCTTCAATAGTAAGACCGTCAAGTTTAACAGCTTTTAAAGCGTCAAGATTTTCGGGCAGATTTGTAAGAGCTGCGTTTGCGATATCTTTTGCAAGTTTTTGGAAATCCGCATTCTTTGCAACGAAATCGGTTTCGCAACCAAGACAAACTAATATACCTTTATCGTTTGACTCATTAGTAATCGCTATTACAGAACCCTCTGTGGTTTCACGATCGGCTCTCTTTGCTGCAACCAGTTTACCCTTCTCACGGATTATATCTTTTGCCTTATCGAAATCACCGTTAGATTCTACTAAAGCACTTTTACAATCCATCATACCGGCACCGGTCATCTGGCGTAATTTGGCAACATCTGTTGCTTTAATTTCCATTTTTTATATTTATAAAAAGGTTTATAATGTTAACTGTTACTCTTCCTGAGCAGCTTCTTCGCCATCTGCCTTAGCCTCATCGCTTGAATCGGCTTTAATTACAGCTTTGCGGGCACGAAGTTTTTTGTTTGCCGCATCATTGGACTCTTTTGACTCCTTACCTTCGAAGTTAGCCTCTTTGTCTTTTTCAAGTTTTCTCTCAGAAAGACCTTCGGCAATTGCTTGTGTAAGGATATCCATGATTACAGAAATAGATTTCGCAGCATCGTCATTTGCCGGAATAACATAATCAATAGGACCTGGATCGCAACAAGTATCAACCATTGCTATAACCGGGATGTTAAGACGATTTGCCTCTTTAACTGCGTTCATCTCTTTTTGGATATCTACCACAAAAAGGGCAGATGGGAGTCTGTTGAGGTCGGCGATAGAACCTAAGTTCTTCTCAAGCTTTGCTCTTTGACGGGTAATTTGTAATTTCTCTCTTTTTGCTAAAGTCTCGAAAGTACCGTCACTGATCATTTTATCGATAGTGTTCATCTTCTTTACAGCCTTGCGGATTGTAGGGAAGTTGGTGAGCATTCCGCCCGGCCATCTCTCTGTAACATAAGGCATATTAACTGCAAGTGATTTTTCGGCAACGATGTCCTTAGCCTGTTTTTTTGTTAGAAACGAATAAAATTTTACGACCTGCTCTGGCAAGTTGTTTAATTACATTTGCAGCCAAATCTATTTTGATAACGGTCT
>CAZOOH010000090.1:0-7874 GCA_964581375.1 uncultured Muribaculaceae bacterium | reverse complement strand
GGTGTGAAATCTTGAACTTGTTCAAGCCTAATTCCTTTTAAAGCAGGGTTTTGAGATAATTTCTTCATATCTTCAATTGAACAGCCGGGGTGACTTGAAATAAAGTAAGGTATAATTTCAAAATTTAGATTTTCTTCTCTTTTAATCTTTTCAAATTCCTCTCTTAAAAAGATAAATTGTTTGAAACTTGGTTTACCCATAGCTTTTAAAACTTTATCTTCTGTGTGTTCAGGGGCTACTTTTAATCTACCGGATGTATGATTTTTAATTACTTCTTTTAAATATTTTTTTCCGGTTTCATTCAGATATCCTTTTGAATCCAAAAAAAGATCATATCGTATTCCACTTCCTATAAATGCTTTTTTAATACCTTTAATTTCAGATATCCTAGCATACAAATCCAAAAGTTGCTGATGTGAAATATTTAGATTTTTACAAATTGCCGGATAAATACAACTGTCTCGTTTACAATTAAGGCATATTTTTTCATTTAATCCCTTCATTCCGTACATATTGGCAGTAGGCCCTCCAACATCTGAAATAACACCTTTAAATCCCTCTATTTTAAGCAGTTGTCCAATTTCATTAATGATTGACTTTTCTGAACGGGATACTACAAATTTGCCTTGGTGTGCCGATATAGTGCAAAATGCACATGCTCCAAAACACCCTCTGTGAGTATTTATTGAAAATTTAATCATTTCATACGCTGGAATATGTTTCCCTTTATATCGCGGATGAGGTAATTTTGTATAGGGCAGATCATAATACGAATCAATTTCTTCGGACGAAATAACAGGATAAGGAGGATTTACTACAATGAACTTGTCTTCAATTGGTTCAATAATTACTTTTGAGATCTGTTTATTTGACTCACTTTCAATTATTTTAAAATTATCTGAAAAAACCTTTTTACTTACTAAACATTGTTCAAATGAGTTTAGAAGTATATGTTTGTTTGTTTTAAAATCATATTGATTAGTCAGATACGCTGTTTGAGGAATAGATGATAAGTCGGCACATGATACCGATTTCCTTATTCGAGAAGCTATCTCTACAATTGCTTTTTCTCCCATTCCATAAACTAATAAATCGGCATTGGATTCAAAAAGTACAGAAGGCAAGAGTTTATTTTGCCAATAATCATAATGGGTAAATCGTCTTAACGACGCTTCAATTCCACCAATTATTACAGGAATATCGGGGTAAAGCTTTTTTAAAATTAAAGAGTAGGTCTTTACAGCATAATCAGGCCTTTGACCAGCACGTCCATCAGGAGTATATGCATCATTGCTTCTTAAACGTTTATTTGCAGTGTAATGGTTTATCATAGAGTCCATTGCACCAGCAGTAACACCAAAAAAGAGCCTCGGTTTCCCAAATTTTTTAAAATCTCTTAAATCGTCTCTCCAGTTGGGTTGAGGTACAATTGCAACTTTATATCCCTCCTTACTTAAAACACGTCCTATAACAGCAGCCCCAAAAGATGGATGATCGACATAAGCATCTCCCGTAAAAATAATGATGTCGGCATATTTCCAACCGAGCCTTTCCATCTCCTTAACTGAAGTTGGTAAGAAATTATTCTCAATAAGCGACATTACATTCTTTCGGGCAATTCAATTCCAAGAATTCCCATAGATTTTTTAAGCACTTGAGCAATCAAAGTAATCAAAACCAATCTTTGTGAACGGACCTTCGTATTTTCCTCTTTGAGAATTGAAACTTCGTGATAATAATGGTTAAACTCTTTTGCAAGATCATAAGCATAATTGGCAATAAGTGCAGGTGAATGTTCTCTTCCTGCTTCTAGAATCTTTTCTGGAAAAGAGTTTAGCATCTTTACAATTTCAATCTCAATTTCATTTAACAAAGAGTTATTAAATTCAGATTTAATCTCTTGTTCATGAGCCTTTCTCAGAATCGATTTAATTCTGGCATGAGTATACTGAATGAATGGACCAGTATTTCCATTGAAATCAATTGACTCTTTAGGATCAAATAACATTGTCTTTTTAGGATCAACTTTTAGGATAAAATACTTTAAAGCTCCCAAACCCAATATTGTGAACAATCTGCTTTGTTCCTCAATTTCCATATTATCTAATTTTCCCAGCTCCAAAGAAGTTTCTTTTGCCGTAGATACCATATTCTCAATTAAATCATCGGCATCAACTACAGTTCCTTCTCTTGATTTCATTTTACCTTCAGGTAATTCTACCATTCCGTAGGAGAGATGATAAATAGAATCTGCCCAATCATATCCCAATTTTTTTAGAATCAATTTTAATACTTGAAAATGATAATTCTGTTCATTACCAACAACATAAATATGTTCATCAAATTTATATTCAGAATATCTCTCTCTTGCAGTCCCCAAATCTTGAGTCATATAAACCGATGTACCATCTGCCCTTAAAAGTAGCTTTTCGTCAAGAGAATCTTGAGTAAGATCGCACCAAACAGAACCATTCTCTTTTGTAAAGAAAACCCCTTTATCAAGACCGTCAAATACCAGCTTTTTACCCAGCAGATAGGTATTTGACTCATAATATGTTTTATCGAACGAAATACCTAAACTCTTGTAAGTTTTATCAAACCCTTCATAAACCCAGGAGTTCATCATCTTCCATAAATCCACTACCTGAGAATTGCCATTCTCCCACTCTACAAGCATCTCCTGCGCCTCTTTCATGATAGATGATGACTTTTCTGCCTCCTCCTCGCTCATACCGGTTTCAATAAGTTTTTTTATTTCGGTTTTGAGCATATTATTGAATTCAACATAATATTTCCCGACCAAATGGTCACCTTTTAAGCCAGATGATTGAGGTGTCTCATTTTTACCGCTCTTTTGCCAGGCTAACATCGATTTACAGATATGAATACCACGATCATTTACAAGATTAACTTTAATAACCTTATGGCCATTTGCTTCAAGCAGATTTGCAACCGAGCTGCCGAGAAGGTTGTTTCTGATATGACCGAGATGAAGCGGTTTATTTGTGTTAGGAGAAGAGAATTCTACCATCACACATTTACCGCTTTCAGCTGCTGTTCCAAAATTTTTGTTTCCCAATGCTTCATTAAGAGCCGATAACCAAAAATCATTCGAAAGTTTCAAATTAAGGAATCCTTTCACTACATTGAATTTGTCTATTTCGGCAGATTTTGATTTAATAAACTCTCCAATTTCGTTACCGGTCGTTTCCGGTGATTTTTTTGATATTCTTAAAAGCGGAAATATTACAACTGTAAGATCCCCTACAAATTCTTTCCTTGTAGCCTGGATTTGAATAAATCCCTTTTCGGGATTATACGAATACAAAGCATTTATTGCATCTCGAACTCTATTTTCAATTATTAATTCCGGATTCATCTTCTTATTTTTTAAAATATATTTTCATCTCTCTCTTCACCTTAGGAGATAATAAAAGTAAAGTTATCATTGTTGGGATTGCCATCAAAGCATAGGCACTATCAATTATTCCTACAACAGAATCTAGTGATATAACCGCTCCGGTTACGAGCATTGCCAGGAATAGGTAATTGTAATAATGCGAATATTTCGCTCCGAAAAGGAAATTTGTACATTTTACTCCATAATATGAGTACGAGAACATTGTCGAAAAAGCAAAAAAGAATACAATAATCATTAACAAATAGTGACCAATTCCGGGAATAGATGTTTGAAACGAGTTCATGGCTATCTGAATTCCCTGAATTTTTGATACTTCATATTGGCCGTTAATCAAAATTGCTAATGCAGTTAGTGTACAAACTAATCCTGAATCTATTGAAGGGCCCAACATTGCAACCAAACCCTCTCTTACAGGTTCATTATTTTTGGATGCTCCATGCATCATAGAAGCAGTACCTACACCTGCTTCATTTACAAAAGCGGCACGTCTTGCTCCGATTATTATTGCAGTACCTGCTAAACCCCCGATACCTGATTTAAAACTAAATGCATTACCAAAAATCGAAGCAAAAACTGATGGTACAACATCAAGGTTTGTAAATATTATATACATTACGAGCAAAAAATACATTCCTACCATCGTAGGAACAACTTTAGTTGCTACTTTTGAAATTCTTTGAATTCCACCTAATACGACGGCAGATACAATTACAGTAATCAGAACTCCGATAATGAGTCTTAAACCAGTTGTATTTTCAATCCCTGCAGGTGTTGTGAAAACAGTTATGATAGCTTCTGTCAATTGGTTAGCTTGCATCAAGCAAAAAGTTCCCACTAGTCCGAATATCGAAAAAAAGATAGCCATAGGTTTCCACTTCTTACCTAAACCTTCCGTAATCATATACATTGGGCCACCTTGTGTTTCACCAGCGCTATCTTTACCTTTATACATAATAGCTAATGTACCTTCAAAAAATTTCGTTGCCATACCTACTACAGCACTTACCCACATCCAGAATATTGCACCCGGTCCACCCATTGTAAGAGCAACAGCAACTCCCGATATATTACCCATCCCTACTGTTGATGCAATCGCACTTGCCAAAGCTTCAAAAGAACTTATTTGTCCCGGTGCATCGTTATCTTTTTTCTTCAATGATTTTAAAGCTCTGACGTAATACCTGAATGGAACAAACCCGGAATAAATAAGAAAATAGAGACCACCACCTATTAAAAGTAAGAAGAGAGGCATTCCCCATATCCAGTTACTGAAATTTACAATAAGTTCTCCGCTTTTATCAACTATTCCGCTTAAAGTCATCAAAGTTTTCATTTTAAAATTCTTTAAGAAACAAAGATAAAAAAAGAGTGTCTCATTGACACTCTTTTTAATTTTTATAGTAAATAACTAGTTTAATCCTCTGTTAGAAAGTAATGCTCCTATACCTGGCTTTTGACCTCTAAAGTTAATATATAAATTCATCGCATCATCCTGATTAGCTCTTGCAAGAATTTCATAACGGAACTTTTTAGCAGTCTCTTGGTCAAAAATATCTCCCTTTTCTTTGAATGCTTGGAATGCATCAGCATCAAGAACTTCTGCCCAAATATATGAATAATACCCAGCAGTATAACCTCCGGTAAATGTATGTTGGAAATAAGTAGTTCTGTATCTAGGAGGAATCTGAGAAATCAAACCTCTTTCCGACAAAACTTTTTCTTCAAATTTGATAACATGGAAATCGGCAGGAACCTCTTTCAAAATATGATAATCCATATCTAAAAGCGAAGCAGCAAGATACTCAGTTGTAGCAAATCCTTGTCCATAGTTACCAGCTTTAACCATTTTATCGACCAGCGCTTGAGGGATAACCTCTCCTGTTTCGTAGTGTTTGGCATATACTTTTAAAACTTCCGGCTCAAATGCCCAATGTTCCATAATCTGAGAAGGAAGTTCAACAAAATCTCTTGTATATCCACCAAGTCCTGAATAAGTTACATTCTTTAGAAGACTAGCCAATGCATGTCCGAATTCGTGGAACATCGTCTCAGTTTCGTCGATACTTAACAGAGCGGGTTTATCACCTACAGGTCTTGTAAAATTACCAACTATGGTTACAAGAGGAGCAACTCTTTTACCATCAACATATTTTTGAGATCTGTAACCTCCGCACCAAGCTCCTCCTCTTTTCTGACCAGGTCTTGAGAACATATCGAAAAATAGAACACCAAGGTGAGTTCCGTCAGCCTCCTTGCATTCAAATGCAACAGCTTCAGGATTAGGAAGCGGAACGCTGTCTAACTTAGTAAAAGTAATGCCGTAAAGTTTGTTTGCTACATAAAAGATTCCCTCTCTTACATTTTCTAACTTGAAATATGGTGTAAGTTGACTCTCGTCCAAGTTAAATTTTTTACTCTTAGCTTTTTCAAAATAATACCTCCAGTCTTCGGCAGCTAATTTTACAGTATCGCCGGAAGCTTTTATAACTGCCTCCATATCTGCAACTTCCTGTTTTGCAGCAGCTAATGCCGGAGTCCATATCTGGTTTAATAGATCGTAAACAGCCTCGGGAGTTTTTGCCATCCTGTTTTCAAGCTGGAATTGTGCAAAATTCTCGTATCCCATAAGCTTAGCTTTTTGAAGTCTTAGTTCCACAAGTTGTTTAACAATATCTTTATTGTCAAACTCATTGTTATTATTGCACCTGTTTAAATATGCATCAAGAATTTTCTTTCTCAGCTCTTTTTTGGACGATTGTTGGAGAAAAGGCATAATGCTCGGATTATCCAAACCAAAAACCCATTTTCCTGTAAGAGAATCTTTATCTGCTCTTTTGGCTCCCATCGCAATCATATCTTCTGAAAGTCCCGCTAGATCTTCCTTATTATCAATTACAAGTTTAAAATTATTGGTTTCTTTAAGAAGATTCTGACCAAATTTAAGTTGTAAAGCAGAAATTTGTTCATTCAGCTTTTTAAGTTCTTCCTTTTTTGTATCATCTAATAAAGCACCGCTTCTTACAAAATCTTTGTATGTCTCTTCAAGCAATCTTATTTGTTCAGCATTTAGCCCGAGAGCATCTTTCTTGTCGTAAAGAGATTTTACCCTTTGAAATAATTTTGGATTCAGGCTTATCTCATCATTGTGTTTACTTAAAATCGGCGATAATTCCTGAGCAATAGCAATAATTGTGTCATTTGAATTTACGCCGCTGTTGCTTCCAAAAACAGTTGAAACATTTTCCAGCAAATCTCCCGAGTTATCCAATGCAACGATAGTATTCTCAAAAGTAGCCGAATCTTTGTTGTTTACAATTGCGGCAATCTCTTTGCTGTGAATTTTAATAGCATACAAATAAGCCGGCATGTAGTGTTCATTTTTAACTTTTTCAAAGGGCGGTATTCCGAAAGGAGTATCCCATGTTTGAAGCAAAGGATTATCCTTTATACCATTATTACAAGAAGAAATCATACCTGCAAGTAACAGTAATCCAAAAATTTTTTTCATATTTTAAAATAGTTTAGGTTAGCCTAAATAAGATTTTAGAAGTTTACTTCTGGCGCTGTGTCTAAGTCTTCTGATTGCTTTTTCCTTGATTTGTCTTACACGCTCTCTGGTAAGTCCAAAATATTCTCCAATCTCTTCAAGAGTCATCTCGCTTGTACCAATTCCAAAGAAATATTTAACGATATCTCTCTCCCTTTCAGTTAAAGTAGATAAAGCTCTTTCAATTTCTTTATTAAGAGATTCATTAACAAGACCTCTGTCGGCATTAGGAGAATCATTATTTACCAAAACATCCAGCAGGCTGTTATCTTCTCCGTCAACAAACGGTGCATCTACGGATACATGTCTTCCCGAAACCCTGAGTGTGTCGGCAATTTTATCTCTTGGTATATCGAGTATTTCAGATAACTCTTCAGGAGAAGGCATTCTTTCATTTTCCTGTTCAAATTTCGACAATGCCTTGTTAATTTTGTTCAATGAACCTACCTGATTAAGAGGTAGTCTTACAATTCTGGATTGTTCGGCTAATGCCTGAAGTATAGATTGTCTAATCCACCATACCGCATATGAAATGAATTTAAACCCTCTTGTTTCATCGAATTTTTCTGCTGCTTTTATTAAACCAAGGTTTCCTTCATTTATTAAGTCCGGCAAACTAAGTCCTTGATTTTGATACTGCTTAGCGACAGATACAACAAATCGAAGATTAGCTCGCGTAAGTTTTTCCAGAGCTTCCTGGTCACCTTTTTTAATTCGCTGAGCTAATTCGACTTCATCTTCGACTGTAATCAACTCTTCCCTTCCGATCTCCTGTAAATATTTATCCAGAGATGCACTTTCTCTGTTAGTGATTGATTTTGTGATTTTTAGCTGTCTCATGTATGTCAAATATCTCGCAAAGATACTAAATTTTGATATAAGCAAAAAATCTAAATGCCCATTCCG
>CAZOOH010000089.1:0-7894 GCA_964581375.1 uncultured Muribaculaceae bacterium | reverse complement strand
TACCTATGCCGACCTTTACTTTGAATACAGTACTGCTAATGATTTGGCTCTCAGAGACGGGGAAGTTAATGCTGCTGGTTCACATATTGATTTCGGAATGGGAGTGAGAGTTTTGGCAGGAGATCAAACAGGATATGCTTATACAGAAATTACTTCAATGCAAGAGATGGAGAGAGCTGCAGCAGTTGCCTCTCAAATAGCAGCCGGAAAGATTAAAACAAAAGTCCCTTTAAATACAACAACAATCTCATATACTAACAGATATCCGTCTAAAAAAAATTGGAATGATTTTTCTGTTGCTCAAAAAGTACCATTTCTTAAAGCACTGAATTCTCAAATTTTTGATTCTGACCAAAGGGTCAAAAAGGTTATGGCCCGAATTTCGGATTCAACAACCGAAATTCTGTTTTACAACTCTTTAGGAGAGATTTTTTCTGATTTTCGACCTATGGCATCAATTACAGCAACATGCATTATGGAATCAAACGGAAGAGTAGAAAATTCATCCTCTTCCAGAAGTTTCAGAATTGGTCCTGAATTTTTAACAGAAGAAATTATAAAAGAGGTTTCAGGTGAAGTTGTAAAAAATACATCTTTTTTATTTGACGCAGTACAACCTTCCGGAGGAGAGATGCCGGTTGTTATGGGGTCCGGAAGTTCCGGGATTCTTTTACATGAGGCTATTGGTCATGCATTTGAGGCGGATTTTAATCGCCAAAAAATTTCAATTTTTTCCAACAAACTCGGAAAAAAAATATGTTCGGAAGAGATTTCTGTCGTTGATGATGGCACAGTAATGTGGAACAGAGGTTCCATTAATATAGACGATGAGGGAACTCCCGGACAAAAAACATATATGGTTAAAGATGGTATTCTGAACTCGTATCTGCACGACAGAATAAGTGCAAAATACTATAAAACAGAACCTACCGGAAACGGAAGAAGAGAATCTTTCCGTTATATGCCTTTGCCGAGAATGAGAGCAACTTATATGGAGTCGGGTAAAAGTAATGAATCAGACATTATTGCATCGGTTCAAAAAGGAATTTTTGTCGACAATTTTTCGAATGGACAGGTTCAAATTGGTGCCGGAGACTTCACTTTTTTTGTTAAATCGGGATATCTTATAGAGAACGGTAAACTGACACAACCAATTAAAGATATAAATATTATCGGAAATGGTCCGGAAGCGCTTGCAGGTATTACTGCTGTTGCCAATAATTTTAGAATTGACAATGGAACCTGGACTTGCGGAAAAGAGCAGTATTGCCCGGTATCATGCGGAATGCCTTCAGTTTTGGTAAATAAACTGACTGTAGGCGGTATTTAAACTTGAATTATATGGATATTACGAAAGATAAAGAACAAAAAGATGCTGCATTATTTGCATTGGAAACTGCAATGAAATGCGGGTGTAAAGGAGCCAGAATCAGTTTGAACGTCAATACTCAGAATTCATTTTCTGTTCGTGACAAAAAGCTGGACCGTCTCCATAGTTCAACAGGATCTTCTCTTTACATTCAACTATATTCTAATGACAGGTATGGCTCGTTTTCAACTAACAGAATTGAAAAGAGCGAGTTAGAACGATTCATTGAAGCAGGTATTGAAGCAACGTCATACTTGGAAAAAGATATCTGCCGAGGGCTACCCGACAAGAGTCTGTGTTATAAAAACGACAAGACTCCTTTTAATCAAAATGATGATCAATATTATTCACTAACTCCCGAAATTAAGAAAAAAATAGCATTCGATTCTGCTAATGAGATTCTTGGAAAAGATGAGAGGTTATTGACCGTAAATACTGAGTTCTCCGATTCACTGGACTACTTTTATATGGTGGATTCTCAAGGGTTTTGCGGAGAGACTATGCAAACTTATTTTTCCCTTAATACTGAATGTGCCGTCAAAGGTCCTTCGGACGCAAGACCGGAAGCCTGGTGGTATGATGCTTCAATGTTTTTTAATGAATTAAAGGTAACCGGAGTGAGCGAAATGGTCCTTAAAAGAGCACTTGACAGGCTCAATCCGAAAAAAAAACGTACCGGAAAGTACAATCTCGTTTTGGAGAACACTGTATCTTCAAGACTTCTTACACCAATAATATCGGCTCTCAATGGAGCTGCTATTCAGCAAAACAACTCATTTCTAAAGGATTCTGCCGGCAAAAAGATTTTTTCCGAAAAGATGTTTCTCATAGATGATGCACATAATCCTAAAGCTATGGGTTCAAGATATTTTGACGGAGAGGGTATTGCAACTAAACCATCAGAAATCATTTCAAACGGAGTTATTAACAACTATTTTATAAATAGTTATTATTCCAGAAAGTTAGGAATTCCTACAACAGTAGAAGGTCCATCAGTTCCACTGTTAAAACCTTCGGGAAGTGTAACGATAAATCCGAATATTGAACTCAAAGACATTTTGCGGGTATGCGGCAATGGAATTTTTGTTACAGGATTCAATGGTGGTAATACAAATAGCTCAACAGGCGATTTCTCCTTCGGGGTACAGGGATTCTATTTTGAGAACGGAACGATTATTCATCCGGTAAAGGAGATGAATATAACAGGTAATTTGATTGAACTTTGGAATAATTTAATAATAACAGGAACTGATGCAAAAAAATCGAGCAGATGGCTTATTCCGACAATTGCATTTTCTTCCGTAAGCTTCAGTGGAAATTAAAATGAAAAAACCTACCCTACTTCTAGCTGTTTTACCTTTTATTGTTCTCATTTTTATAATGTTTGCCGGAGTCAGATTATTTGGAGACTCCGTAACTGCCGGCCCTTCTCAGATTGCATTGCTTTTCGCTACAACATTAACCTCCGGCATCGCAATGTTATATTTAAAGATCCCCTGGAAAAAACTTGAAGAGGGAATGTTGGAACATCTTTCAAAAACAGGATCTGCAATATTTATTTTACTTATGATAGGTGCGCTTACCGGGTCATGGATGATAAGCGGTATTGTTCCCTCAATGATATATTACAGTCTTAAACTTATTCACCCTTCCATTTTCTTATTGGTGACACTCATTATAACATCTGTAATTTCAGTTATGATAGGAAGTTCATGGACTACAATAGGTACTATCGGAGTTGCACTTTTAACTGCAGGTCAAATAATGGGTTATAGTTCACCCTGGCTGGCAGGTGCAATAATATCAGGAGCATATTTCGGCGATAAACTCTCTCCGCTTTCCGACACAACTAACCTTGCTTCTTCTGTCGCCGGAGTTGACCTTTATGTACATGTTCGCTACATGATGATTACAATTGTTCCGACAATTACTTTGGCAGCTGTCATTTTTACAGTATCGGGGTTGTTTATGGATATTACACCTGCATTTAATATTGAAATGCACACAAAATCTCTTACCGATACATTTGTTATTTCACCTCTTTTTCTGTTAGTCCCTGCTCTCACGATTATTATGATTATTAAGAAGGTCTCTCCTTTTATTACACTTTTTATATCGGCATTAATCGGAGCATTGGTTGCTGTAATTTTTCAACCTCAATTATGTGCTCAAATTTCTCCTGACACTACAAATGCAATTGTAACTGGATTTAAAGCCTCAATTAAAATGCTTTCTTCGACAGTTTCACTCAACACAGGTGACCAAATGTTAGATTCACTGCTGGCAACCAGAGGAATGGCAGGAATGCTAAACACTGTCTGGTTAATTTTGTGTGTAGTTACATTCGGAGGTGTCTTACATGCCAGCGGAATGATTCAGGTTATAACCGAGAAACTGGTATCAATGGTAAAATCGACAGTTGGTCTAGTAGGATCTACTGTCAGTATGTGTATAGCAATGAATCTGACACTATCTGACCAATATATGTCTATTCTTATACCCGGAAAAATGTTTGCAGATACATACCGCAAAAAAGGTTACCAGCCGCAACTTTTAAGCAGAACATTAGAAGACTCAGGTACAGTGACATCGGTCCTTGTACCATGGAATACATGCGGTATAGTACAATCGTCAGTACTTCAGGTTGCAACTCTAACCTATCTGCCTTACACTTTTTTTAATTTATTAACCCCGGTTGTCACATTAACTGTCGCAGCAATTGGATACAAAATTAAAAGGACAACTCAAGTTTAGCACAATTTTTGCAGAAAAAAAACTTACAATAATTTATAAATATGAAAATCGAAAAAAACAAAGTTGTAGCTCTTTCATATACTCTTAAGGTAGAAGGCGACGTTATTGAAACGGTAAAAGCAGATAGTCCTATGGAGTTTATTTTCGGAACAGGTTACCTTCTTCCAAAATTTGAAGAAAATATAGCAGGAAAAATTGTAGGTGATTCATTTGAATTTACCCTCACTGCTGCCGACGGTTACGGCGAAAACAACCCAGATGCAATTGTTGAATTACCAGTTGATATGTTTAAAATTGACGGAAAACTTGAAGAGGGTCTTCTTACAGTTGGAAACGTATTACCTATGCAGGATTCAGATGGAAATCGTCTTCAAGGTTCAATTGAAGAAGTTAAAGATGAGGTGGTTGTTATGAACTTTAATCATCCTTTGGCAGGAAGTGAACTTAATTTTTCAGGAGCAGTAGTATCAGTAAGAGAAGCAACAGATAGTGAAATTATGAATGGACTGTTTAATGAGAAAGCCTCAACAGGTTGCTCAACAGAATCATGTGGTTCGTGCGGATGCGGTTGCGGAGAATAAGAAAAATTTTTTTAATTTTTAAGAGGATGCTTGGGTTGGCATCCTCTTTTTTTTATACGAACCCTACTTTAAGATTGCGGCAGATGCAGCCTCGGCAGCATTAATTCCATCCAATGCCGATGATACTATACCTCCTGCATATCCGGCACCTTCGCCGCAAGGGTATAATCGTTTCAAAGTTAGATGCTCCATTCCTACAGGATCTCTGGGAATTCTTAAAGGAGATGAAGTTCTCGATTCAACAGCCAACATAAGAGATTCATCTGAAACAAATCCCTTAATTTTTCTGTTAAACTGAATCATTGCCATACGCATTCTGCTGTATACAAATTCAGGCAGAATCTCATTCAAAGGAGCCGACACAGCACCAGGAAAGTATGAAGAAGCAGGAAGCGAGGCAGATACCTTTTTCTTAACAAAATCAGTAATTCTTTGAGCAGGGGCAACCAGATTCCCTCCACCATATTCAAAAGCACTTCTCTCTACCGATGACTGAAGTTCCAAAAGCGAAAGAATTCCGAACTTATCGTATTCAGGAATATCACCAGGATTAATAGATACAACAATACCTGAATTAGCCCAACGAGAATTTCTTTGAGAATTTGACATTCCGTTCAGAACAAGTTCTCCCGGTGAAGTAGATGCAGGAACAAGTATTCCGCCCGGACACATACAAAAAGAGAAAACACCTCTTCCCTCCTCTTGCGTAACTAAAGAATACTCCGCATTAGGCATATATGGCTGATATTTACCATGATATTGTACGGTATTTATCAAAGATTGCTGATGTTCGACCCTGACCCCTAAGGCAAATCCCTTTTGTTCCAATGCCAAATTCTCCTTATGAAACATTCTGTAAATATCTCTGGCCGAGTGACCGGTAGCTAAAATAACACCTTTACCTTTAAATGACATTCCATTAGAGCAAGTAACACCAACAGCTTCTCCATTTGAATCAATAATACCTGTTACTCTTGAATTAAAATGGTACTCTCCTCCACAGCTTAAAATCAGTTCCCTGATTTTCTCATTAATCGAAGGCAGCTTGTCTGACCCTATATGAGGATGAGCATCAACCATAATATCAGAATCGGCGCCGGCGTCAACTAATCTGCTTAAAACCTCATAAACATTGCCTCTCTTTGCCGATCTTGTATAAAGCTTACCATCTGAAAAAGTCCCTGCTCCACCCTCTCCAAAAGAGTAATTCGAGTCCGGATTGACAATTTGTTCTCTGTTAATCTTTGCAATATCAATTTTTCGTTCGTGAATATCTTTACCTCTTTCTACTATAATTGGTTTAAGCCCTTTTTCAATAAGCTTAAGAGCTGCAAAAAGGCCGGCCGGACCTGCACCAACAACAATCACCTCCGGCGAAGAAGTTACATTTTTAAAGTTGTAATGAACATATCGATTATTGACACTTTCTGACTTCAGATATGCTTCCGCTTTAATTCTAAGCAAAATATTATCGCCTCTTGCATCAATCGATTTCCTGATTACTAATACATTGCCAACTAGTTTTTCTGATACACCCAGTGCTTTAGCAGCAGGTTTGATAAAATCAATATCCTTTACGTTTTTGGCAATCGGTATTGAAACTTCGAATTCACGCATAGTCTAACGATCTTGAAACCGGCGAAATATCAAGAGTAGCTCTGTGCCCGGATAAGTATCTGAAATATCCTGTAATGGCAATCATTGCTGCATTGTCGGTTGTAAATTTAAATTCCGGGAGAAATACTCTCCATCCTTTTTCCATACCCAATTCACTAACTCTTTGTCTGAGTTCAGAATTGGCAGAAACTCCTCCCCCTAGAGCAATATCCTTAATTCCGGTTTGTTTCGCTGCAAGAATAAGTTTTTCAAGTAAAATTGTAATCAAATGACTTTGATATGAGGCACATATCGAATTTACATTTTCACTTATAAATTGCGGATTCGCTTCCATATTATCTCTAAGAAAATAGAGCAAAGAAGTTTTTACTCCGCTGAAACTGAAATCTAACCCTGCAATCCTCGGTTTTGCAAATTTAAACTCCTTGTTATTACCTAATTTAGATAGCCTGTCTATTACAGGACCTCCCGGATAACCAAGATTCAATACCTTAGCACATTTATCGAACGCTTCACCTACAGCATCGTCAATTGTCTCACCAATTACCTCAAAATGAAGATAATCATCTACCCTCACAATTTGTGTATGACCTCCCGAAACAAGAAGAGTCAAAAAAGGAAATTCCGGTTGCAGGTTTTCCTTACCCTCCTGTTTAATGAAGTGCGATAAAATATGTCCTTGCAGATGATTAACATCTACCAATGGTTTATTTAACGAAATAGACAAACCTTTTGCAAAAGAGGTTCCAACCAATAACGATCCCAATAAACCGGGACCGCGTGTAAAAGCAATAGCATCGATATCTTTAAGTTCAATACCGGCCTGTTTAACAGCAAAATCGACCACAGGTAAAATATTTTGCTGATGGGCTCTGGATGCTAATTCAGGGATTACTCCCCCGTATTTTTGATGTACTTCCTGTCCTGCCATAACATTTGAAAGCAGAAATCCGTCTCTTATCACAGATGCAGATGTATCGTCACAGGAAGATTCTATTCCAAGAATTATAGTGCTCATAAATATATTCTTTGCAAAAATATAGTTATTTTTGAAGATTAAACCGAAAGATATCAAACTTTTCAAAAAAATATTAATCGCATTCGCAATAATCGTTGCCTCAGCACCGATACTTGCGTATATTGCTTTTCAGCATCCGAAATTACAGACAGCTATGGCTAAACACTTTGCAGTTGTAATTTCTAATAAACTTGGAACAAAAGTCAATGTAGATAAAGCCTATTTCGTTTTCTTCGACAAATTGATATTAAAGAATGTTTACATACTCTATAATGAAAAAGATACCCTATTTTGCTCCCAAAAAATTTCGGCATCCTTTTCAGCTAAAGATTTTTTAAGATCCGAATACAATTTTAAAAGCATTAAGTTAGAGGATGGAGTCTTTAATCTGATTAATGAATCGGAAAAAATTACAAATTTGGACCGAGTTTTTAAGCTAAGAGAACCTAAAAGTAAGACTCAAAAGAGTTCCAAAAAAAAAGGTTCATTTAGTGTTAAGCACCTCAAAATTGACAATTTCCGTTTTAAGTTTAATAATCGATTCACATCTGCTTT
>CAZOOH010000088.1:0-7911 GCA_964581375.1 uncultured Muribaculaceae bacterium | reverse complement strand
CGTCTCCCGGCAGCAGGCAACCCAGTCAGACTATGACCGGATAGGATTTATGCCCGGCGTTATCCTGACAATTAAAAAAATGGTTCAGAAAACTGGTTTGGTTTATGGATTGGAAAATTTACTGTAAAGCAAGTTGTTTCCGATTATTTGAAAAGAATTGAAGAGATTGATAAAGATGGTCCCAAATTAAATTCGGTAATAAGTATAAATCCTGATGCAATAAAAATTGCTGAGGAGCTAGACAGTGAACTGGTACAAGGAAAATCCCGCGGTCCGCTTCATGGAATTCCGGTAATATTGAAAGATAATATAGACACAAAGGATTCAATGCCTACAACCGGAGGAGCAATTGTGTTGGAGAACTCTTTTGCCAAAAACGACAGTGAAGTTGCAAAAAGGTTACGAGATGCAGGTGCTGTAATTATTGGAAAAGCGAATCTCAGCGAGTGGGCAAACTTTAGGGCAAATATTTCATCAAGCGGATGGAGTGGAACAGGAGGACAAACTAAAAATCCTTACGTCACCGATAGAAATCCATGTGGTTCAAGCTCCGGTTCGGGGGTTGCTGTTTCGGCAAATCTTTGTGCCTTTGCAATCGGAACAGAAACTAATGGTTCAATCGTATGCCCTTCAAATAATAATGGAGTAGTAGGATTAAAACCAACGGTTGGACTTATCAGCAGAACCGGTATTATTCCCATATCATTTACGCAGGATACTCCCGGTCCAATGGGAAGGAGCGTAGCTGATGTTACAATTGCTCTCGGGATTTTAGCCGGGGTAGATTCTACCGATTCAATGACTCTAAACCCCAATGCTAAATTTTATAATGATTATACTCAGTTTCTTAAGGCAGATGGTTTAAAGGGAAAGAGAATAGGTCTGCTAACAAATATCTCTGGGTTTAATGCTAAAGTTGATACCTTGATGAGAAGAGCTGTAGAGGATATGAAAAGGGCCGGTGCCGAAGTTGTTGAACTCTCATTCCCTGTACCCGAAGGTGTGGGATCTGCCTCCTTCCAGGTACTTCTTTATGAATTTAAAGATGGGTTAAACAAGTATCTGCAAAATGCTTCAGGGTCTAAAGTCAAAAATATTACCGAACTTATTGAGTTCAATAAAAGAGACTCCACTGAACTACGTTATTTTGATCAACAACTTTTAATTATGGCTAACGAAAAAGCAACGTTAGAAGACAAAGATTATAAGAGTAATTTGGCATTGATGCAAAAAGGTATAAGGGAAAATGGAATCGATAAAATTATGAACGAAAACAAACTCGATGCATTGATTGCACCTACCGGAGGGCCTGCGTGGAATACAGATATGATAAATGGAGATAATTACATCGGAAGCAGCTCCTCTTATGCAGCAATTGCAGGTTACCCGAACATATCCCTGCCAATGGGTTTTGTAGATCAATTGCCTGTAGGAATTTCAATTTTCGGGAGAGCCTGGAGTGAACCGACTCTTATAGAGATAGCATACTCTTACGAGAACATGACTAAGCACCGCAAGGCCCCTCAGTATTTGAATTCACTTGAAAAATAGATTTACCGGAGAGGATTTTCTGCTTTTAAAATGAAATTACGAAGGAGCTTAATGTATTCATCAGATTTTTCCAAATGGTGTGAATGCGTAGCTCCTTTGAATATTATAATTTGTGAACCGGGAATTTTCTTTTGAAAATATTCGACACTTTCCGGGCGGGCTTCGTCAAATTCCCCGCATGTAAGCAACACAGGCATTGTCAGTTTATTAAGAGATGAGGTAAGATCATAATCTTTCAAAGTTCCTGTGAGGGTGAATTCACTTGGGCCAATCATATATTGATAAACATCTGCCCCCATTTTTGACATTGTTCTCATCAATGATTCCGGCCAGGGATTCATATTACAAAGATGCTTTGCATAAAAAACATTAACGGCATCCAGGTATCCCGGATTATCAAACTCTCCGGTTGCTTCATATTTTAAAATGGTATCATTAGTTTTTTCAGGCAGATGCCGTATCCACTCCCGCTGATCGTCACTCCATCTCTTTGCGTCTAAAAAAGGACCCGACAATGTCAGGGATACAATACCATCAGTCCCCTTTTTGACAATATAATCTACAGCCAGCATTGATCCCCATGATTGGCCTAAAATGTGCAATTTGTTTAATTTAAGCTCATTTCTAACTATATCCATCTCTTCGACGAATCGCTCGATTGTCCAAAGGGTGTTGTCCTGAGGTTTGTCTGAAAATCCGCTCCCAAGCTGATCGTAAAATATTACCGGCCTTTCATCCGAGAGAGCCTCAACAGGTTCAAGGTAATCGTGAGTTCCGCCCGGGCCACCGTGCAGAACCAATATTGGAATACCGCTTCTGTTTGCACCGACAATTTTGTACCACACCTTACCTCCGGGAACAGAAATTTTTCCTTCGATAGTTTCGCAAGTATTTTGACTCATAATTTCAGATGGTATTATTAAGCAGTAAAACGATAAAACAACTATCAGAACTACGGATAAAGCCTTCTTATTTTCCATAAATCACTCTCTTTGTAATATTCAAAACGATCATGAGACCTTGATTTTCCTCCTTGCCAATATTCAAAAAGAGTAGGTTTCACAATGTAGCCTCCCCAATTGGCCGGCCTTTCAATTTGTTTTTGCGATGCAATTAATTGATCGACCTCATTGTCAAAACTTTCTTTATTTAAGAGGGGTTCGCTCTGTTTCGAAAGTAAGGCAGATGCTTTGCTCTCCCGCGGTCTGGAATCGAAATATTTATTTGATTCAAGTTCCGGAATTTTAGATGCTTTTCCCTCGATTCTGATTTGTCTCATCTGTTCAAGCCAAAAGAAAAGAAGTGCAACTTTCGGATTTTCTTCAATTCCTCGTCCTTTTTTACTGTTATAATTTGTGAAAAAAATAAAACCATCGGAAGTTATCTGCTTGAGCAGAACCACTCTTTGGGAAATTGAAGAGTCGGCATTGCTCGTTGCCAGAACCATAGCATTTGGCTCCGGTACCTTATCCTTAACGGCATCGTCAAACCATAACCTGAATTGATCAAAAGGAGTCTCTTTCAGTGAAGACTCATTAAGTCCAATCCCTGAATACTCCTTTCTCATATCGAACAGATCCAACTCAAATGAATTCATTACTTTTTCTCAAATTCAAATTTGCAGTAATTAATTCCTAAAATATCATAGAATTTAATCAAATAATTCATTCTGTTTTTGAAATTTTCATAGTTCCTGTTGTCTTTCGAAGACCATACAACTTCTGAGAGAGCTGCCGCACGAGGGTAAACCATATATTCAACATGCTGAGGGTCCAAAATATATTCAGTCCAAACATTTCCTTGTGCTCCCATAATGTATTGTGCTTCATCTTGGGTAAGGGCGTCAGGTACAGGCTCGTAGCTGTATATCTTTTCTAATGGGGTAAAGCCTCCGATAGCCAAAGGTTCAGTAGCCGGGTCGGCTTGATAGTGGTCTAAATAACAATGAGATCCGGGAGACATAACTACATAGTGCCTCTCTTTTGCCGCAGCTATTCCTCCCTCGATACCTCTCCATGACATAACCGCTGCATTAGGAGCAAGACCTCCCTCTAAAATTTCGTCCCAGCCGATAATCTTGCGCCCTTTAGAGTTAATATACTTCTCCATTCTCTGTATAAAATAACTTTGGAGTTCATGCTCATTTTTAAGATTTTCGGCTACCATTCTTTGTTGGCAAAGCGGGCATTCGTGCCATTTAGTTTTTGGGCATTCATCGCCGCCGATATGAATATATTGTCCGGGAAAAAGAGGAATAATTTCGTCAATGACATTTTGTAAAAACTCAAATGTGCTCTCCTTGCCGGCACACAAGACATCGTTAAAAACACCCCATTTGGTAATAACCTCATAAGGACCTCCGGTACATCCAAGTTCAGGATATGAAGCTAAAGCAGCCATTGCATGACCGGGCATTTCAATTTCCGGAACGACGGTTATATAGAGTTTGGCTGCATAAGCAACAATCTCCTTAATATCTTCCTGTGTAAAATAGCCTTTATGTTCAATACCGTCATATTTATCGCTTTTCCCTATTCTGGTCTCTTTTCTTACAGAGCCGATTTCGGTAAGTTTTGGATATTTTTTAATCTCAATTCTCCAACCTTGATCTTCGGTTAAATGAAAATGGAAGGTGTTGAATTTATGCATTGCCATGTAATCTAAATATTTAAGCACAAACTCTTTTGGCATAAAGTGTCTGCAAACATCCAGATGAAGACCTCTCCACGCAAAACGAGGAGAATCCTCAATTTTAGCACAATCGACTTTAACGGATTTTTTACTCTTCTCCGAAACAGGCATCATCTGCACTAAAGATTGAACCCCATAAAAAAGACCTTTGAAGGTTGATGCTTCTATTGTTATTCCCTTTCTTGAAACTGTTAATATATAAGCCTCTTCCTTTAATCCGGCATCTTTATTCAAATTGAAAAATATAACGCCCTTTTTTGGTTGTGCAGATACCTTTTTTTGCAATTCGCCTATAGAATAAAACTCATTCAAATGCTTCTCTAAAGCTGATGAAATATTATAAAACTCCTGGTTATCCGATGAAAAGAAGATTTTAGTTTTGACAGATATTTTAAAACTTCCTTTTCCCATTGTTACAGACAAAGGTTTGGGAACTATATTGAGTTCTTTATTACCTGAGGCAGCAATCAGAAATGTAGAGGTCATAGTCATTGTAATAATTGTTAAAAGTGACTTAAAAGATTTTTTCATAGTTGAATTAATTTCGATTTTTTCCAAACATACCAGCCATAAAGATAAAAATTTATTTTATCGGGATAAATCAGTTTTTTTAAAAAATGATTTAAACTATTTTGCCTTTTGATAGTCATTTATAAAGATATAACAAATTATAAGCGAATGAAAAAAATTGTTCTTTTTGCTTTGAGCCTTTTTTTGTGTCTAAACACTTATGCTCAAGCAAGTTATTCCTATTCAAAATTGCCGGTTGATACAACTGTCAAAACCGGTAAACTCTCAAACGGAATGACATATTTTATTAAACATCACGATAGTCCAAAGGAGCGGGGTGAATTTTTTATTGTTCATAACGTAGGTGCGCTTCAGGAGAACGATAATCAAAACGGCTTGGCGCATTTTCTTGAACATTTGGCATTTAACGGTACCAAGAATTTTCCCGGGAAGGTAATGTTAGATTATCTCAATAAAATTGGTGTAAGGTTCGGATATAATGTAAATGCTTACACTTCGAAAGAGAGAACAGTTTACAATATTTCTAATGTACCTCTTGCCAGAGAATCTGTTCTGGATTCTGTTTTGTTAATGATATATGACTGGTCGGGAAGTATTTTGTGTTCTCCGGAAGAGATTGAAAAGGAGAGAGGAGTGATAAGAGAGGAGTGGCGCAGAGGTGACGATGTTCGTTCGAGAATGATGAAACAAACCTATGCACTTCAGTATAAGGGATCAAAATATGCACTTAGAGATGTTATCGGCGATACTGCCGTTGTTAATAACTTCAAACCATCTACTCTTACAGATTTTTATCACAAATGGTACAGGCCCGATTTACAAGCTGTTGTTATAGTTGGAGACTTCGATACTGAGAAGATGCTTGCTAAGGTTAAAACTCTTTTTTCAAAAATTCCGGCTGCTGTTAATCCGGCATCTAAAGAGGTTTTCCCTGTACCCGATTTTGATAAACCGCTTATTGGTATAATTTCTGATCCTGAAACAAGAGCCAAAGGCGTAAAAGTGATTTTTAAACACAACGGGCCGGATGCTTCTCAAAAGCTTACAACTGAGTCAATAGAACAGACTACTATTGCTACATTGGTTTCAACAATGATTCAATCAAAAATGGAGTTGACTAAAAATGCTCCTAATCCTCCGTTTACAACTGCTGTTGCAGTAGCTCAAGGCGGATCTGCAAATAAGTGGTTTTTCCAGTTGACTATGTCACCTGTAGGTAACGATTATGCCCGCGCGTTAAAAGGCGCATTTACCGATATTGAGAGAATTAAAGAGTACGGATTTTCTGAATCCGACCTTGAACTTGCAAAAATGCAACTGGCAAGAAAAATAGATAATAACTCAAAGAAAATTAATGATTTAAAGAGTGGCGATTTTGTGCCTTTGATTGTGGAACATTTTACTGATGGTGAGGCTCTGGTTTCACCTGCCGACAGAATTGCTGCCGAGAAAATGGTCCTGAAGGCTATTACACTTGAAAAGATAAATGCCTCATTGAGCAAGATTCTCAGAGACGAAAACAGAATTATTGTAATAAATTGCCCACAATCTGATCTTGCTTCTGTTCCGACCGAAAAAGATATTCTGGCAATGATGGAAGCTTCTAAGAATGAGACATTGGTTCCTTTTACAACTTCTGTTATAAACAAGAACTTTTACAGTTTCGACAATTTGAAAGGTTCTAAGATTGTTAAAGAGGAGAAGAACGCGAAATACAATGCCAGTGAAATTCTACTCTCAAACGGAATAAAGGTTTATTGGACTCAAACCGACGATCCTCAGGCGAATTATTATTTGTCGGCAGAGAGTGAAGGTGGATTGGTTAAAGTAAATCCTTCTGATGTCCCATCTGCAAAAATGTTAAGGAATGCTACCCGTTACAAGAGTCTTGGAAATTTAACCGAAAATAAAACAAAGTTGTTTCTAAGCACAAAAAATGCAAATGTATCAACTGACGTAAGCCTATATGGTGAAAGGGTTTCAGGCTCGGCATCAAAGAGTGATTTAGAACTTATGATGCAGATGCTTTACCTTACTTTCAATGGTCTGGAGTTGCAGAAGGATAGTTACGATAAAATGGTTAAGAAACAACTTGAACAGTTTGAAATGAAGCCTTCAGATATAGCGTTGTACCAGGATACCGTACAATTTATTAAGTATAACAGTTCTCTTCCAAGATTAATCAAGGCTGCCGATATGAAACTTGTATCGCTCGATAAAATGAAGAGTGTATATAAAGAGAGATTCGGCAATGCTCTGGACTTCAAATTTTTTATCAGCGGACCGGAATCTGCCGAAGTAATTAAACCGCTTATTGAAAAATATATTGGGTCATTAAATGTTAGTAATACCAATTTAGAGAAGAAGAGTGACGGTGGAGTTAATTTGAAAAAGGGACAAACTACTTTCAAATATTATACAAAAGCTATTCAAACGCCGATTTCGTCTATAAATATCGCTTACTTCGGAGTTGCTGCATATACTCCTAAAAACTATATTGCTTCAAATTTATTAAAACATATCCTTACCGACAGATACCTTAAATCTATCCGCGAAGAGAAGGGTGGAACCTATTATGTAGGTGTTGATGCAATTTTGATGAGTGAACCTCAGAATAGATTATCTTTGGAAATTAATTTCGATACCGATCCTAAGATGCGCGAAGAGTTGCTTAAGATTATCGATTTGGAAATTGCAGACATTATTAAGAAGGGTCCTTCGAATGAGGAGTTTAATGCTGCATTGTTGTTTATTAAAAAGAGTTACTCCGACGCAGCTGCAAGAAAAGGGTTTTTAAGTGACAGGTATCATAATTTGATATCGGATGGTGTCGATTTAAGAGAAGGTACTGAGCAGATTTTGAAAACAATAAAACCTGCTGATGTAAAAAATATTGCAACTGAACTTATAAAACAAGGGAACAAAATGTTATTTGTTTTCGGAACTGAATAAACGATTAATAACTTAATACTTAACACAGTGAAAAAATTCCTAGTTATTTTGCTATTATCATTATTGATAATTCCAAATGTCTCTTTTGCCCAGGGGCAAAAGAAGTACACCATTGAGGGGACAGTCACCCTCTTTGGCACATCGGAACCTATTCCTTATGCCAATGTGTTGATCAAAGAGCTGAAC